>DUKF01000252.1 GCA_013329455.1 Methanotrichaceae archaeon
TCCTTACCAAGGACGCGCTATGCCAGCTAAGCCACCGAGGCACGAAAAGGTGCGATTGCCTCCCACGTGTTTCCTGTTTTTGAACCTTTCGGTCAACGCATTTCCACCTTTTGCACCCTGACCATCTCAGAATCCGGATCATGATCATGCGACCTTTGAAGGGACGTTGTCGTGCAAAGCCCCTGCGACTGGACCTGCTCTATCGACCACTTCTCCGGAACATTGACCCCCAACGACAGAAGGGTTATTTATCCGATCAGCCCAAAAACCGATTGCGTGTCACCTAAGCTCCAGAAAGGCGAAGAGCTGATCCGAGCTCTTCGGCCGCACCCGCTGGCCTTTTACCGGCTCTACGCGATCTGGATCTATCTGGCCCTGGTGGGAGTCTATTTCGCCACCAACCCCAGGATCGAGATTTTGGACATGACCCCCGAGACCTCGGCCCGGATCCTCTGGTGGCTGGCGATCCTAGTGCCGGCGGTTCTGATCGCTCTATTCAGGATTAACTGGAGATGGCTTATCGCTTTGGCGATCCCGGGCATTCTCGCCTTCTATCTTCCCGGCCAATTGGAGTACACGGCTTTTCTCGAGGCGAATGGCCTTCTCTGGTTTGCGGATCAAAACCACATCCTGACGGCCTTCGGCGTCCTCGGGATCCTGGGAACTGAGGAACATCGCAGGTCTCATCGATACTACATCACCAACTGGAGGCTGATAATGGAGTCGGGCAATCTCGGGGTCCACCGGAGAACCCTCCTGTACAAGAACATAAACGACCTGGTGGTGGAGCAGTCGTTTCCGGGTCGGATCTTCAACTTCGGAACGATAATCCCGATCACGGCTTCGGGCCTGGGCTTGGGCGACGACTTCAGCATGGCGGGCGCGGCCGTGGGAACGAGGGCGATGATCGGCGCCGGAGGCGGCAAGACCGTATCGACGCCGAGGGGAAGGTCTTACCATCTTCTCGAGGGGATCGCCCGTCCAGAGCAGGTTCACGACCTGATAATATCCCTGATGCACGCCCAAGGGTAAAATGAGAAAATGGGGCAAAAAAGCGAAGTCTTGATCTGGTCCGTTATTTATTTTTCAAAACCCTTTTGTAGACCTCTTCGGTCTCTCTAGCGATCTCGTCCCAGGTGAACTCACTTTCGAGGCGCTCTCTTCCGGCCTGGCCCAGCCTGCCCATCTCCTCGGGATTGTTGAGGAGCCTGTTGATGCACCAGGCTATCGACTCGGGCTGGATATGGGCCAGAAGGCCGTCCTCGAAGTTCTTGATTATGCTGATGGCGTCGGTGGCGACGATGGGCTTTCCGACATCCCACCCCTCCAGAACCACGATCCCGAAGGGCTCGTTTCTGCTGGGAAGACAGATCATGTCGCAGGCGTTCATCCACTCCTCTTTGACGTTGCTGGGGGTGTACCCCAGAAAGACGCAGGACCCCTCGACGCCGAGCTCTCTCGCCCTATGCTCGCATTCCTGTCTCATGCCACCGTCGCCGATGAAGACGAACTTCGCGTCCCAGTGGTGGGCGAGTACGTGGGGCACGGCCTCCACCAGGATGCAAGGACCTTTCTGGTAGTTCATCCTGCCGCAGAAGAGGACCACCGGGGCGAGAGGATGAATGCCGTGCCTCTCCTTGACCCTTCCCGGGTCGACGGACCGCCTGAAGCTACCGATGACCAGGCCGTTGGGTATGATCTCGATCTTCTTTCCGGGGATCTGGTAGAGCATCATCAATTCGTCTTTCATCCTCTGGGTGGTGGTGATCACCGTGGCCGACTCGTAGCCGCTCAGCCATTCGCGGTGGGCGATCTCACTGGGCACGCCATCGTAGCTGAAGTTGTTCCCGTTTCTGCCCCATTCGGTGCTGTGGAGCGTGATCAAGTAGGGGATGCCGTAGGTGGCCTTTATCCTGTTGAGGGCCGTGACCGGGTGCCAGTCGTGGCCGTGCATCAGGTCGAAGTTGCCAAATAGCTCCTGGACGTACCCGGACCGATCGAAGATGGCGTCACACATCCGGTCCATCTGGGCGAGTATATCTCCAGACTGGTCGAAGTCCACCCTCTGGTAGTGAACGCCGTTGATCTCGTCGTAGTAGCCGAAGTCACCCCGACGGGTGAAGACGTGCACCTCGTGCCCCCTCCTGGCGAGAGCTTCAGAGAGTTCCGAGACGTGAGGGGCGACGCCCCCGACCTTTATGGAGTACAGGCTCTCCCAGGAGAGCATCCCTATTCGCATTTCATCCACCAAGTGAAGATCCAATCGTTTTTCGTCAATTTTGCCATTGTCGTAATCTAGAGAGATGCGGCATCAACTGGCGGCACTAAAGAGGCTGAAAACCGCCAGATCGAAACATCAGCATCAATCTCATGCCCCAATAATCCAATAAGTTTTGTTCGACAATTTTCGATACAATTCCTTATGCTGTCGTCTCATTAACCTTTCGGTTTTCGCCGATCCCCATCGATGCCTTGATGGAAATATCAGGCTAGTACTTCTATTGAGCTGTCAAAGAACTACGACCACGAGGCCAACCGCAAAAGGTCCTGATGCGATCCTGGGATCGACAAAAAAGATCGATCCCCATCAGATCTCCTGGAGCTGTGAGGCGGCCTCCTCGGGCGGTACGGTGTTGATGAAGATCCCCGTATTCTTCTCAAAGCCCGCCATAGTCGATATCGCGGGCTGTATCCTGATGTTGAGGTGGTAACGACAATCTTGGAGCTGCTGGATCATGTAGTTGTAAGGTGGGCCCGATAAGAGCCGATCGAGCCTTCTGAGCGCCTCACCCAGAACCTCGGCCAGGTCTCGCAACCCTTCCGGGTCGAGACTTTCCAGGGACGAGACGTGCTTTTTCGGAAGAATCCAGGTCTCGTAGGGGACCTGTGAGCTGAAGGGGGCGATGAGGACGAAGCCATCGTTCTCGTAGATCAGTCTATCCGAGGACGCCTCCCTCTCGACGAGGCTGCAGTAGGGGCATCGCGGCTCGGAAGATATCGCCTCGATCTCTCTTTTCAGTGCCGAAGGGACTAGGGGTAGGGCGACGAGCTGGGTATGGGTGTGGCTGAGGGAGGCTCCTGCCACCCGGCCCCAGTTCTTGAAGATCGAGACGTACTCGACCCCCTCTTGGGAGATGTGGTGGTTGTACCGATCTTTGTAGACCGCAATGAGCCTTTCGAGATCCCTGCGGCTGAAGCGGGATGGGTCGCTCTCGTGATCCGGTGACTCGACGATCACCTCGTGAAAGCCGCGAGCGAAATCCGCCACCCACTCTTTTGTGGGAGGCTCGGGGTTCTGGGCCATGGCTGGGTAGAGGTTCATAAAGGACCTGGCCCACCAGTCTTTGACCTTCTCATCCCCGTCGGCATAGATCCCGTCGTCGGTGTAGACCGCGACCGCCGGCGGTGTCCTCTCCTCGTTTCCCGGGCAGAATGGGCAGGTTTTCGGGTCGGACCGGTCCGTGGTTCCGCCGTGCTTGAATTCGGAGGGTCTCTTGCCCCTTTCGGCGGCGATTATGCAGTATTCGTTGAGGAAGTAGTGACGCCTCATCTCCGGGATGAGATCACCTTCTCGTAGATCTCAAGGGTCTCTTTGGCCGCTCGGGGCCAGTTGAAAAGGTCGAGGCACTTGGCCCTGCCGTTTTTGCCCCATTCCCTCATCCGGTCCTGGTCTTCGAGGACGAGGTTGATCCCCCAGGCTATGTCGCCGGGGTCGTGGGGGTTTACGTGAACCCCAGAGGGCCGCTCCGATGTGGGGTTGTCCACGATCTCCCGCAGGCCCGAGACGCCGCTGGATCCGACGACGGCCGGCTTTTCCATGGCAGCGGCCTCGACCCCCACGATCCCGAAGGGCTCGTAGAAGCTCGGAAAGACGCAGAGGTCGGCGAGGGCGTAGTGATGTATCTTCGTCTCCAGGTCCAAAAAGTCGGTGACGACCTTCACCGAGTCGCCGAGAGGTTCGGCCATCGATCTCACCTGCTCTTCGAGGGTGCCCTTGCCGACGACGAGGAGTTTCGCCCTCGGATGCTCTTTCAAGACGCCGGGCATCGCCTCAAGGAGCGGGATCACTCCCTTGACCGGCTCAAGCCTTCCGACGAAGAGGATCACCTCGTCACCGTCCTCGATGCCGTACGTTTCCCGAAGCTTCTGGAGCCTTCTGGGCTTCGTCGCCGAGGGGCTGAAGACGTCAGTTTCGACGCCGTGGTAGCAGACTTGAATCTTATCTTTGGGGATGCCTAGACTCGCCAGCTGCTCTTTCATGGCCAAAGAGACTGTGATCACCCCGTCGGCTAGGTGGGCTCCTTTTATCTCCAGATCGACGATCTGCTGGTTTGGGGCCGATTCCCTCCCCACCTCGAGGCTGTGGACGTGGTAAATCAGGGGCATTCTATCGCTTCTCTTCGCCGCCATCGCGCCGGGTAGGCCCAGCCAGTCGTGGGCGACGCAGAGATCGAAGGGGCCGTCATCCCTCAAAGAAGCCGCAGCAAGCTGGTTGTAGCTCATGAGGTCGAAAAGAAAATTCACTCCGTCACCCCAGGCCAAAGTCCGGGACGACAGGAAGGGCTCCCAGCCGTCTCTCATCGGCTCAGGCATATCCCTGAAGACGGTGATCCCGCGTCTAGTCTGTCTTCTCTTCAAAACTCCGTCTCCCAGGGTGAATACGGAGATTTTGTGACCAAGGGATGCTATCTCTTTCGAGATGTAGTCTGCGTAAACGCCAAGACCCCCAAAGACCCTGGGAGGAAACTCCAGGCTGAAGTAAGCTATCTTCATATTATCTGCCACCATCGTCGAAACCTCTGATCTCGGGAGGCATGCACTTGTCCAGCTCCGAGCTGACCATGAGGTTCTTGTAGTACTCGAGGACCGGCTCGGTCCAGTTCATCAGCTTTGCAAGGGCGAAGGACTCCTCGCAGAGGAGTCTGTACTTCACCTGGTCTTCGAGGTACGTCCAGGTGAAGTAGTCCAGGGCCAGAGCGTAATCGAGGATCATCTCCTGGTGGGCGGCCTCAATGTTGTCGACGACGACGACCCCGCCGAGGCCGGTCACCAGCCGTTCCACCTTCTTCAGGGCGTCGCTGAAGCCGCAGGCCCGGCTCACAATGCTGGGGGTTCCTTCCCTTCCTGCCTCAAGGCCCGTGAGAAGGAAGGGCTCATACTGGGATGGGAATATACCTGCAATGCACCCTGCCATAATCTCGTCCACCTTCATGTTCAGGCCGCCGTCGTCGGGTCCCACCCACTGAGGGTAGAGGACGGCCGAGGCCTGCCTCTTGCCCGATGCCATGCTCCCCGCGTCGATCCCGAGATCGTGGATCATGTTGTTGAGCCTGATCTCCTCGCCGACCGGCACCTCCGAGGGCAGATTGATGGGAAAACCGTCGGGAAGCTTGTCCTTCGACTTTGGCCCGTGGGATGTGATCAGGAGACAGACCACCTTCATCCTCTCTGCAAACCTCTGCTCCAGCCTTCGATGTTTGATCAGATGGTCCTGGAGGAGGAGGGAGTCGAGGAGCTGGGGGTAGCCCTTGTTCTCAAGCTCCAGACGGGATATCGTGAAGACGGGAAGGATGTCTTCGGGGGCGATCTTCTCCCCGCCGAAGACATTGTAGAGGTTCTCGGAAAGGAAATTTTGGATCTTCTTTCTGCAGAGGTTCTTCTTCTTCCAGTCGATGTAGTCGACGCCAAGGTCGATCCCGTTCCTGATAACGATCCCGTTCAAGTTTTGAAAGAGCATGGCTTCTTTCATAGTCGAGTCCCCGACGAAGGATACGACGTCGGCGTACTTGGCGAGAGACTCGAGGGTGGCCATGCCGACGGGGACGTTGGGCTCCCAGGCGGCCTCGTGACGGGCGATCTTCTCCAACGATCTGTAGCCGGAGGATCTCCCAGGCACAGTGGCGTGGAGGGTGGCCATCGTCCTGACGGGGACACCGAGACACTTCAGCCTCGCTAAAGCGTAGAAGGTGGGAAACTCGTGGCAGTGGAGGGAGACTCGCATCTTCGGCATTACCGACATCGCAAACTCTGATATCGCTTCGTCCCCGTACTTCTTGGCCTGCTCCTCCCCGAGGGATACGAGATACTTGACGAACTGGGAGACGGCATAGGAGAGGCCGAGGTAGTGGATGTACTCCGAGCCGTAAGGTGCTCGTTCAAACTGCATCGAGTCAAGCCCCGCCATCTGCCAGGCCTCGGTATTGATGGCGTTGGCAAGCGTCATCTTCTGGCCGTACTTGCTCGTCATTATCGAGTCGTAATATGCGGTGTTGAAGAGGAGGTAGCCGACAGCCACCCCATCGACCTTGGTCTGAGCTGTCACAACGTCGATCCCCTCTGACTTCAGGTGATCGAGGGCGGAGGTGAGCTCGTCGTTCATGTCTAGAGGTTCGAGGTCGCTAACGTCTGTGACCCTGGACTTTCCCTTGTTCCAGTCCGCCCCCTGGGTGGGGTAGTAGGGGCCCGCCACAAGGATCTTTAAGTCGCACTCGATCTCCTTTTTTGCGGCAAGTTTTGCCAGCATCCTGGCCTCGGCATCGATGACGTTCCATATCCCGCCCATCTTGTTGCAGACAGGGCCCCCCTCCTCCCCTGCCAGAACTACCCAGCGTTTGATCATGATGGATCAGACCTCCAAAGATTCCTTTACGGATAGGGAGACAGGGTTGAGATCGCCAATCCGTCGTCGGAGATGTCGAGGACCCTTATGCTGTTGGCGATCCTGGAACCCCTCATCTTCATTATGTAGATAGATCTCACCATGTTGTTTCCGATCCTCTCCCTGTTTAAAATCGTGCACGAATCTGCACCATACTCCATGATCTGGGTCATACCGAAAGCCGCGCCTATGGTGATTATGGCCGTAACTCCTAGAGACCTCAAATTGCCGAAGAGGTCGTCGGCAAGAGACCTCATCACGAAAGGCGACTCGACGGCGGTGAAGAAGGCCATGAGGTCGTCGATCAGGATACGTTGGGGCTTTTCCTCCTGCACTTTTTTGTCCACAAGCTTTCTGAAATTTATCAGGAACTCGGTGGGGTCGGTCTCTATGCTCTTCTGGAGCCTGAGAACTGGGTCGGTGACGTCGACGATAACGAGCTTTCCCTCCTCCTCCAGCTTCCAGAGGTCCCATTTGAAGGAGGAGTACATCTCTCTCTTAAGAAATTCTGCACTCTCTGAGGGCATGACGATCATCCCCTTCTCGCCGTTATTGATCCCCTCGTAAATGAACTGGGAGGCGAAGACGGTCTTTCCAGACCCCGATGCCCCGGTCACTGTGTTGACCGTCCCCCTGTGAAATCCTCCGTTCACCAGGTCGTCAAACCCGGGTATCCCCGAAGGAACCTTCTCATATAATTTCGATGATTCATCCACGTTTTTCCCTCTAAACTATCTATATTCACCTGAGAGTAATTATTTTTATCGGTGAAGACTTTAATGAGGGCAATTGTCTCAGTACTGCTCATAGATCCACGACCTCTCCGCCGGAAAGAGGACGTCGATGAGACGAATGGTCTTGTCTGAGGCACCATCTGTGCCAGAGCCCACATACAGCATCGCCGGGAAGATGTCGGGCCGCACGCGCTGCAGCTCTCGCCAGGTCCTATGTCCGAGAACCAGAGCAGAGAAGAGGTCTTCGCTGAGGAATAATGTGTTCGAACATTCCTCTTCGCCCCCAGATGTGACGGATTCGAGCCGGCCTTGAGACCAGATGAGATCGATCTGTTCTCGGTAAAAATCGAGCCGCAAAATCCCGGAGAACGATGCAAGGCTGCTCTCCTTTAGGCGCGTCTCCAGGATGGGGGCGATCTTGATGAGAAACCTCTTTTTATCCGGGATCTTTATCTGCCAGGCGTAAGGCCTCCCCTTGGACGCTCCGAAGGAGATGGCGGTCTTGGCCGCGATCGATCCAATGGCAAGGTTCAGCCTAATGTACGGCTTATTCCGTTCCGCGCATTTTTTCTTGCAGAAGGCGAGGAGACTTATCAGCCCGTCGTCGGATATGGATTCGCTGATCTCGCTCACTTTGAGCCCTGCTCCGAAGCCCTGCCGAGGAATCCTGAAGTAGTATTTCTCTTCCGTCTCTCGGCCTTCCATGATCCAGAACTCCGAGCCGCATTCTGTCCTCTGGCCGAAGGTCAATAGGTACTCCCATTTTGCCTCGTCCCTGAAGACGGAGAGAAAGTTCGATCTTCTATATCGCTCGTCCTCTTCCAGGAGAAAAGGTATGTCTCCGGTCTCGGCGAGCCGAAACTCGTAGGAATCATCGTCGTCCGAATCGGGCACGAGATGAAGGGGGATATCGATGTGGGGCTCCAGAGGGATTGAATAATGATATCCGAAGCGGCAATAAAATCCCGGAATCCCCTGGACCACGGCCAGGTCGAACCCCTCCTCTTCGAGGGTCGCATCGAACTCTCGGCTGAGGAGCCTCATCAGCCCCTTGTTCCGATGCCCCTCTCCCGTTCCCACGATTCCCATCTCAGCGACTTTCAGCTTCGTCCCCGCCATCTCCCAGGTCCAGGGGATGAGGGCGAAGGCCGAGGCGATCTCTCCGGTCTCATCCTCGGCGGCGATGAACCAACGCTCGTTTTTCATGCCTGGAAGGTGGGAAAATATCGTCTCGGCGAAGGTTCCCACCTCCTCCGGAAGAAAGATCTTGTCGAAATGATGGCCGAGCTTCCTGGCGTCGTCGGGAGATTCGGCCCGGCTTATTCTGTACTTTGAGTGCATGGAATCGATTTCCTCGTTTTTTATAGCCTTCATCGCCCAAGCTTAAGATCATGGTGATCGCCGGACGCCTTCAGAGTCGAGAGACATAACTCAACCTCGTTGATTAAATATTTATTGAACTTGATAGACAATATACCAGCATGCCATTAATCCCGTCCCTCTGGGTTGGCGGAGGTTCCATCAAAGCTGACGAAGATACTAAAGATTCCGGTGAGATCTCATGAAAGACGTCTGTCTCTGTTTCGAGGTCCACCAGCCTTTGAGGCTCAAAAAGGACTTTTTCTGGGGCGGCTCGCCCCTAAAGAGGATCGAACCAGACCAGATATTGGACTTCTACTTCGACGACCCAGAGAACCGGAGGATATTCGACCGCGTGGCCGAGAAGTGCTATATTCCGACAAACGATATCATATTTGAAGAGATAAGGCGGCACCTTGATTCCGAGCGACCCTTCAAGGCGGCCTACAGCTTCTCGGGAGTGTTTCTCGACCAGTGCGAAAGGTACAATCCCAGGGTTCTGGAATCTTTCGCAAGGCTCGTGGATACTGGGATGGTGGAGGTTATGGAGCAGACCTACCACCACTCTCTTGCAAGCCTCTACGAGGACGGAAGGGAGTTTGCAGAGCAGGTCAGAATGCACCGGGAGAAGATCTGGGACAATTTCGGCGTGAAGCCCAGGATCTTCGAGAACACGGAGCTTCTCTACGACGACCGGATCGCGAAGGTCGTCGAGAATATGGGCTACGCAGGGATCTTCGCTGAGGGGATCATCGCCCCTCCAAACCACGTCTACAAGCCGGAAGGTTGCGATAGGATCTCTCTTCTCCTGCGAGACTATCAGATCACCGACGACATGGGATTTCGGTTCTCGGCCCGGTGGTGGAACGAGTACCCTCTCACCGCCGAGAAGTACGCCTCCTGGATCGCGTCAAAGCCCGGCGAGTGCGTCAACATCTTCTGCGACTACGAGACTTTCGGCGAGCACCAGTGGGCCGACACAGGGATCTTCGAGTTTTTGAAGTTTCTACCCGGCGATATCCTGAAATGGGGGCACTTGAGGTTTGCAACCCCGAGCGAGGTGGTGGACAAAAATCCACCAATCGAGATCATAAGCGTTCCCAAGACCACCTCCTGGGCCGACATCGAAAGAGACACCAGCTGCTGGCTTGGAAACGCTCTGCAGTGGGCCTGCTATTCCTATCACCGAAGGCTTGAGGGTCCCATCAAGGAGAGCGGCGACCGGCTTCTCTTGGACACCTGGAGGACGCTTGGCCTTTCTGACCACCTATACTACGCCTTCACTCACGGTGGCGGACCCGGCGAGGTCCACAACTACTTCAGCCCTTACGGCAGCCCCTACGATGCCGCTATCACCTTATTTTCCGTCCTCTCAGACCTCCACTATCGGGTGAAGTCCTATGTCGATGCCGCCGACGACCCCTTCCTCTTCTCGACGGGGATCGACCAGTTCACGGGAGATGTTGCCTGGGGCCGGAGGGGCTTGAGAGAGATTCTGGAAAGTGCAACGATCGACATCCTCGAATACCACGCGAAGAGGGGAGACCTCTCGGCCTGGGCGAGGTCAAGCCTCGCCGACGCCGCCCTCGCCGAGAGGCTCGAAGCGACTGAAGGCCTCCATGGAGAAGGCTTGAGAGCGGCGCTTTTGGAGGCGGTGGACGAGGCTATGAACAGAGGCCGATCAGAGGGTAAGAAATCGGGTCGAGATCAAAATAAAGTCACCCCAAAAAGTGGGAGGAAGAAGAGATGAACGGTGATCTCAGTTTTCATCCGAAAAGCTATCAAGAGGGCGCAAAGCGCGAATGGCTGACGACAAACGGCCTCGGGGGTTACGCCTCCTCGACAATTCTGGGAGCGAACACCAGGTCCTATCACGGCCTTCTGGTCGCTGCATTGAACCCGCCCACAGAAAGGACTTTGCTCCTCTCATCCCTGGACGAGGAGCTGATATCCGAATCGGGCCACTGCCATCTGGCCTGCCACCAGTACCCTGGCGCGATATACCCTGAAGGGTTCCGTCACCTCGAGCAGTTCCGGCAGGATTCAACCCCGACGTTCCTCTACAGGACGGAGGACGGAACCGTCGTCGAAAAAAAAGTGTTCATGGTCCAGGGCGAGAACACCACCATCGTAAATTACAGGGTTGAAGGAAGAGGCCTCTTCAGGGTCGTACCGCTCGTCAACTGCCGGAGCTTTCACGTCGCCTCTCGCGCACCCCAGATGGACCAGGTACGAATCGATCTTGGGGGCGGCGGGAGCGGCGTTCGACTCCAATCCTGTTGCGACTTCGCACTCGTCTCGGACAAAGCAGGTTATGTCAAGGAGGAGCTCTGGTACAACAACCTGGAGTACGAGGCCGAAAGGCAGAGGGGCCTCGCTTGGAAGGATGACTCTTTCAGCCCCGGCAGGTTCGAGATCGAGGTCAACGGCCACCTCTCTTTCAACATAGTCGCATCAATCGACCGTAGCTCGCCGGAGTGGGCCGAGGAACTGATGAGGCGAGAAGAGAATAGGGTCAAGGGGCTTTTGGGCAACAAAAGGCGCGACTCCAGGTTCAGGAGGCTTGCAGTCGGAGCCGATCAGTTCCTGGTCAAAAGGCGCGAAGGCAGGAGCATCATCGCAGGGTACCACTGGTTCAACGATTGGGGGCGGGACGCCATGATCTCGTTGCCGGGCCTGCTTCTCACAACGCGCAGGTTTGATGACGCCCGAGTGGTCCTGACCACCTTCGCCGGGGCGATGAAGGGCGGCCTTCTTCCCAACGACTTCGGGGCCCAGGGTTACAACACCATCGACGCTGCGCTCTGGTTCTTCTGGGCGGTCCACAAGTACTGGACCTATTCCGGGGATTCAGACCTCGTGAGGGATCTATTCCCCTCCCTCAGGGCGATGGTCGACCGCTACTCCCGCGAGACTCCGGGATCTTTTTCGGACGAGGACGGGCTGATCGTCTCAAAGCCCGGACTCACCTGGATGGACGCGAAAGTGGGCGGCGAGTTCGTCACGCCCAGGGCCGGGAAAGCCTGCGAGATCAACGCCCTCTGGTACAACGCCCTGTTGGTCATGGAAGTTTTTTCTGGGGAGCTGGGCGAAGAGTGGGACGGAGAACTCGCAGAGAAGGTCTGTGAGAGCTACGAGAAGTTCTGGAACTCGGAATCGGGGTGCCTCTTCGATTTGGTCGACGAGATGGATGTCGCTATCAGGCCGAACCAGGTGATAGCAGCATCCCTCCCCTTCACTCCCCTCGATCCCGACCAGATCAGGGGGATCGTGGCCACAGCCACCGAGGAGCTACTCACCTCCTACGGCCTGAGGACCCTTTCGCCGGAGGATCCTGCCTATTTAGGAAGGTACGAGGGCGAACCTGCCGAGAGGGATCGCGCCTACCACCAGGGAACGGTCTGGCCCTGGCTGATGGGGCCCTACATAACCGCTCGTCTGAAGGCGAGCCGTCACACAAAAAAGAGCAGAGACGAGGCCAGGGAGATTATCAGGCCTCTTATGGACCTCGACGGCCAGATCGGCGTTGGGACGATCTGCGAGGTCTTCGACGGCGACGAGCCCCACCGGCCCGGAGGCTGCATATCTCAGGCCTGGTCCCTTGGAGAGGTGATGAGGGCCTGGTCGGAGGACGTGATGATGGGGACGAGCAGGCTGAAGAGGGGAAGCGTTTAGAGGGGCATGCCTCCGCATTCCTCCTTCTCTTCCGTTTCCAGCTGTCCAATGCCTTTTTTCTTGATCGTCTACTTGGCAGTTGGCATGTCTGAAGGCTGCGCCATCATCCCAAGAAGCATGTCCAGCCAGTTGGGAGCGTTCTTCGCCTCTTCTGGCACCACTATCACGACCGGCTCGTTGTAGTTGGAATAGATCACCGTTGAGTCGGATTTGATCTCCATCTCGACGTCACCCATCTCGCCAACGGGAAGGCCCATCATATCAGAGGTCAGGGTCAGCTCCATAGCGACCAGGTTTTTCAGGGGCAGGTGAGACTCCTTGGATATCCAGGTCGTCCACTCCATCTCGCTATCATTGAAGATCTCGGTAATGTCCATATTCTGAATCGGCATCGATCCCATCTGCTGGTTCAGGATCATGGTGAAAGTCTCCATATCGGGAACCACCTTCACCTTATAGGCATCCTCGCCATTGATCTTTTCGGATCCCTCCAGCTTGATCTCTGAAGCATTGAGAAGCTCTGCCTGGGTCTTCACCTGGTTCTGCTGGTCCCACATATCTTCAGGCATGCCGGGCAACTTAGTCCAGTTCCCGTCGATCTTCGTGTACATGGTGTCTCCCTGCATGTACATCTCCATCTCCTGGACGACCTCACCCATATCCTCAGAGCTGGTGGTGGTGGTCATGGTCATCTTCATGGCGCGGGCCGTGACGTTCAGCTCGCCTTCGCCCACCGACTTGGTCTCAAAGGACATGGTGCGAAGGGTTCTGTTCGTCTCAGAGTGGTTGACCACTTTTATGGTCTGATCCGAATCCACGGCGACGGCGACCGTCTCGACCTTCTCTACCGACTCGATCATCATCGTCTTCAGCTCCTCGGGGCTGGGCTTCTCCTCGACGCAACCCGAAAAGGCGACGATCACCAAGGCCAATAACAACAAGATTTTCTTCATGTGTCAAGCCCTCTCTCCTACGCACTATTTCACACTATCGTTCGTTTTTCCGGCTCCGTCCTTGTCACCCTCTTCGGAATCGGGGTGTCCTGGGCATGGGTATCTTCCCTGGAAATAGCCCCGCCCTGCACCCAATATTTTCGATTCTCGCATTCGTCGCTGGAGGGCTGCCGGCCATCGCGCCCGACAGACAGGTGGCGTCGCCCTTTCGGCACTTCTCTGCGGGCCTTGGTGCGATCGCGCTGTCGAACCTCCTTCTCTACTTCGTCCTCGGGCAGTCAAGACCATATGCGATCCTCGGAATCGGTGGACTGGAGCGGTGAGTTGCCTACCATATAGTCCTCTGGATGATCGGGTTTTGGAGGGTATCTTATGGGGCGTTCGAAACCAAAACCCTCAGATTGATGGATATCCCCATTCACAGGTCAATTCTTGAGGCATGGATCTCGTTGAACACCATGGAAGTTTTCATCACAAGCATACCAATAGTGAAGAGTGCAGAAGAGCCGACCCCCAGGGATCAGAATTTTGGGAAGAGATACCAGATGTCTGAAGCGGAGGTTTTTGTACACTGTCCATTCTTCCTCGTGCATGCTGAGAAAATTAACCAGACATCTCAAAAGGTCGTAAGAGAGACTTTCAGTAACCCGAGCCCTCGGTCCCGGCTCTCTGGCAAGAGTGGGATCTTTGGCATGTTCAAGGGCGAAATTCACCCGAGAGCTTTCGGGAAGGGCTGGGGATGCGAAGGTGAACGGTCCGGAGATGCCACCTGGCGAGGAGGAGTCAGTTGAAAGCTACCTCTTGTTGGATCACGAGGCTTGTGGTTCCTTTTGGCCGACGACGAAGAGTTCATCGCCAGGGGCGACCGGAGAGTGTGATCTCCAGATTGAATCTTGGAGGCAGCCACCCAGCAAGAATCATTCAGACGCTCAAGTCAGATGATAAAGAGGTACTTCGCCCAGGTGGCCGGTAAGTGGTTTCCGACCCGATGCTATTTTAAACCATCGGCTCAATCTCCGACGGTCTTATCCAAATTATTTATTCGAATGCTCTGCATCTTTGTTGTGGGGGGGGGGCAAGTAACCGACAAAGTATTGCTGTGTTCACATATTTTGGAAGGATATTATGTTTTTGAATAATTAATGTGTTTTGGATGTGGTCCTGCAAACCAGGAGGCCTAAGGCGGCGGCGCGAGGCATCCCCAAAAGCTCTGATGCATGGTGCTCCGCCGCCAGTTTGACTTTTACGATCGATATTCTGCTGCATAAAAGTTTTTTTCCCTCATATTCAGAACACTGAAAAAGTTTATATAATTCCTCTCCGAAATAATATACATAGTCTTCGAATCCGAAATTCGAGGAGGGTTTACAAAATGAAGAGAGCATACGCCATATTGGCCGTCCTGTTCTTATTGTGTGGATTTGTGATCTCCACAGGATCAGCGGCAACAGATCTTTCCGGGAAATATGTCGGAACTGGAACTGGAGTTGTCATCAACTCCTCCAGCGGGGAGATAATAATTCCTCCAGCAACAGCTAACGTCTCGATGACGATAGAACAGACAGGACACTTATTGATAGCCGAATACCAGGTTTTGGGCGTTGATGATAAGCCCGTTGGCGACGCTTTTTACATGGTGGGATCGACCGGCGATAACTACATTTCGCTTTATTACGCTGGAAACAAGAAGACGCTGGGTGAAAGCGTGTGGCTAGAAGGCATAACCACGGGAGAGGTCCTCAAACCTGGTGAGCTCGGATTCAGCACAGTCGGCGGCGGCTACGACAAAGATAAGAACATGCTATTCACGTGGACTGAAATCGATTTACTTAAGAAAGTAGATGAGTGAAGAACACCCCTACTTTTCTCTAATTTTTTATTTAAATGCTCGTCAATGCTTCTCATATTTGTACATGTGGCGGGGCGGTCCGACACAATTTCTCGATGACAACTTTGCAGCATACTGGTTTTCATCTTTTGTCTTTTGTTTATCAGCTTTAACACCCGTTCTTTTGAATTTTCGCAAGATCCCTTTTGATTCAAAAAAGGAAATAATCCCAAACCATAACCCCCTCGCCTTAGAAGAGGATTTTTTTCAACACCAAATACCCCTAAAAATCCCCAACGCACAATCCTTATATATAACGTCGATATTTAGACATTATAGTACAAAATCATACATTATGGTGATCTTATGAAATATCTCCAACAGATCGTGGAGGGGAAGGACCTCTCTGTCTCGGAGGCGGAGGCTCTCCTCACAGAAATCTTCGCCGGGGCGACGGACGCCCAGATAGGGGCGCTCCTCATCGCCCTCAAGATGAAGGGCGAGTCGGTCTCGGAGATCGCGGGACTCGCAAAGGCCATGAGGTCCTCGGCGGTCCGGATCCATCCCGAGGTACCAGGACCTTTGGTCGACACCTGCGGCACGGGAGGGGACGGGACGAACACCATCAACGTCAGCACCGCCGCTGCGATAGTCGCCGCATCCTCTGGCGTTTCGGTGGCAAAGCACGGCAACTACGCCGTAAGCTCCGCTTGCGGAAGCGCGAACGTTCTTTCGGAACTGGGAGTCGAGGTCGCCCTGGAGCCCGAGAAGGTGAAAGAGAGCATCGAGACCCTGGGGATCGGGTTCATGCTCGCCCCAATATTTCACCCCTCGATGAAGAGGGTCGCCCCAATCAGAAGAGAGCTTGCCATGAGGACGGTCTTCAACATACTCGGACCCCTCACGAACCCGGCCGGAGCGAAGTATCAGGTGATGGGCGTCTTTGATCCGGATCTATGTGAAAAGCTCGCCTCTGCCCTAAAAGTCCTGGGATCTGAGAGAGCAATGGTAGTCCACGGTTCGGGGCTCGACGAGATAGCGAACACCGGACCAACCCAGATCTCTGAATTGAATGGGGGGACCGTAAGAAACTACACCGTGACTCCCGAGGACTTCGGCTACCCCCTCGCTTCCCTGGATGAGATCAGGGGCGGAAGTCCCGAGGAAAACGCTCTCAAGCTGGTGAAGATATTATCAGGGGCACGGAGCCCTGGAAGAGATATCGTCGCCATGAACTCCGGAGCCGCCCTTTACGTCTCCGGGATCGCCGAGACCCTTTTTGATGGCGCGAGATTGGCGGAGGAGTCGATCGACTCAGGAAAAGCCCTTGAGACGTTGAAGAAGATGGTTTTCGCTACAGGGAACCCAGAGAAGCTGGAGCGATTTCTGTGACCAGGGCCAAGATCTGCGGGATCCGAGACGATGGGGCCAGGGACGTCGCAGTCGCCGCCGGAGCCGAAGCCGTCGGCTTCGTGGTGGAGATTTCCCGGTCAAAAAGGAGCATAGGACGAGAAGAGGCGAAGGGCCTGATCGAGGGTCTTCCGCCCTTCGTCTCCAGCGTGATCGTGGTGGAGCCCGAGTCTATTGGCGAGGCGGCAAAGCTTGCTCTCGACACAGGCGCCGACGTGATCCAGGTCAACGACACCCTGAGCTTTGAGGAGCTTAAGGCCCTCAGGGAGAGGGTGCCCCTGAAGCTGGTGGCAACCATCCCGGCAAAGCCGGACATGTTAGATGAGGCCCGGAGCCTGGCGAAGGTCGCCGACGCCCTTCTCCTCGACAGTTTCGACGGCGGAAAGCTCGGCGGAACCGGCACCGTTCACGACTGGGATCTGAGCGCAGATCTCGTGAAAAATATCGACGTCCCGGTGATCCTGGCGGGCGGCCTAAACCCCGAGAACGTGGCCGAGGCCATAAAGACCGTCATGCCCTACGCCGTGGACGTGTCCTCCGGCGTCGAGACCGATGGCGAGAAAGACCCGAAGAAGATCGAGGCCTTCTTGAGGGAGGTGAAGACTTGCCCTCTGTAACAGACTCTCCACCTCAGTGTGGAAAGGATGACTTGGAGATGGGACCCGTGCCCCGGCTCTTCGAGGTGACGGATCTGGTCGATCCTCAAGCACCCCTCAACCTATACTGCGCCCTCCGCCAGGAACGATACCCATTCCTCCTGGAATCTGTCGAGAAGTCGGGCCAGAAGGCCAGGTTCTCCTTCGTGGGAGCAAGCCCAGCCGCCGTGGTGACGGTGAAAGGCAGACGCTTCAACATCGAGATCTGCGACGGCGGCGACGGGCTTAAAGAGGTCCTGAAAAAGAGGCTCGCCACCTCTGCCAAGATCGACGGGGAGGAGGACGATGGATCCGCCCTTGCTGGTGAGATCAGAAAGGGGATGGAACTCTTCGACCTCCTCCGGTCCGCCCTTCCCGCCAGCAGTGGACCCTCGAAGTTCGGAAGGCAGGCCTTCCTTGGGGGTGGGATCGGCTATCTCGCCTACGACCTGGTGAGCGAGAGGATCGAGAAACCTTCGAACTCTGATACGCCGGACGCAAAGTTCGGTATCTTCCAGAAGAGCTTCGTCTTCGACCACCTCACCGGAAATGTCTGCCTGGCGGTCGCACCCCTCGTTCCAGAGGAGGATCCTGAGAAAATCGCTGCTGAGACGATAGACCACCTCAAAGACCTCGACATGAAGGATCCAGAGGATGGAGATCTCGAGCCGGTATCCGTCGAGTCCGATCCTTCTGAGCCCTTCGAGGAGTCGGTCAGAAAGGCCAAAGAGCACATCCTCGATGGTGACATATTCCAGGTCGTCCTATCCAGGAGGACGATGGTGAGGCTGAATAGGCCCGATGCCGTCCTCCTCTACAAAAGGCTGAGGGATATCAACCCGAGCCCCTACACTTACATCTTCGAGTTCGGAGACGAGGCCCTGGTGGGGGCGTCGCCCGAGACCCTCTTCAGCCTCTACGACCGCGTGGTCACGACAAACCCGATCGCCGGAACTTGCCCAAGAGGAGGAAGCCCCGAGGAGGACGACCTTCTCGCTGCAAGGATGCTGGAAGACGAGAAGGAGAGAGCAGAGCACGTGATGCTCGTCGACCTCGGGAGAAACGACGTTCGGTCGGTCTCAAAGGCGGGATCGATCCTGGTGGAGGACTTCATGTCGGTTCTACGATATTCTCACGTCCAGCACATCGAAACGACAGTCCGGGGTGCCCTCCGAGATGAGTGCGACCAGTTCGACGCGGCGAGGGCGATCTTCCCGGCGGGAACTCTCTCTGGAGCGCCCAAGATCCGGGCGATGGAGATCATCAACGACCTGGAAGGGGCGGCGAGAGGGATCTACGGTGGGGGTGTCGGCTACTTTTCCGCCGACGGGTCCGCCGACTTTGCCATCACCATAAGAAGCGTCGTTATCGAGGGCGATGTCGCCATCGTCCAGGCGGGGGCGGGAATCGTCGCAGACTCCGACCCTCACAGGGAGTTTTTGGAGACGGAAGGGAAAATGGCCGCCATGAAGCGGGCCCTGGGGGTGGAGTTATGACCAGAAAGACGATCCTTTTCATCGACAACCAGGACTCCTTCGTCTGGAACCTTGTCGACTACGTATCCCAGTTCCACCCCGAGACCGAGGTGGTTTCCAACCGGATCGAGCCCTCAAAGGTAAAAGAGATCGACCCCCTGGGGATCGTGATCTCCCCGGGACCGGGCCATCCCGCAAATCCCAAGGACATAGGAAGCTGCA
>DUKF01000168.1 GCA_013329455.1 Methanotrichaceae archaeon
AGCGGGGTGCGCTGTTTGACTTACAAAATTTCTAACTAGACCCCCAGCTAGAGGCGGCCAAAATTGGAGGTTATTGAGAACACTCTTTGTATTGAACAATCTCTTATCATTTTTATCATTTTGATCATTTTTTTGCAATTCATAAGTAATTTTTAGAGACAAATCTCTGATTACCTCTGAGATATCGCTTTTTCTCAGATCTTTTGTGAAACCACTTTTTTTCCCCAAATTTCTACAAACCTGGCAGTGAAGATAACTGTTGTTATGTGTTTTGATATGGGATTCGGTATAAACAACCGATCCATGCCGTTGAAAACTCCCTCGAATTATGCATCCTTTTTTAGATATAGGACGGTACTGGTTCAACACCATTAAGACATTCCCAATGGGAAGTTCAAACCCTCCAAAGCTTAACTTTTCCACATTTACTAAAGAATTAGAAATGTTTTCCCTAGTTATCTCAAATTCTTCGAGGGAAATGCGGACCAGACTCTCTGGTGGGATGGGACACCTTTCGGATCTATTATAAAGTGAATTCCTCGAAGAACTGTGTATTTTCTTTATCCTCTGCAATTCAGCAGCGATCATATCTGAGATGATCTTGCCATCCATTTTACTAGTGCTGTTCGTGCTAAAAGGAATAACGATTTTTTGGTTTATCGTTTCAGTCATCCATAAGAAAACTGAGAGAAATAATGTTAGTATAAAGGCCGAGGCAACAGAGAACACCATTGATTTGGGAACATTTCCAAGATTAGTTATAAAAGTAGTTTCATTATTAACATGTGTTTCATCAAGCGACCCTATTCCATAATTAATACCATAAATATCCAAAAATGTTATTTCCAGCAATGCCACTAAAACCAATAAAAATAGGACGGAAAACCATAGAAATCTTATTGAAACAGATATTCTGATGATGATAATAATAATAATTGATATTACTGCTAGTATAACGCTTGAAGCAACATATTGTTGCTCAAGCCATGTCTCAAAATAATTTAAAGGACGAATATCCCAAAATACTATTTGCAAAAGCATAGCTAAAACCAATAAAAAAAGGATGAAATCCCCTAGGAATCTTATTGATATCTTCTCTTTGATCATAACCTACACCTTATGATGAATACATCGTTATAATGCGACTTAATACGCTATAACAATTTCGTTTTTTTTTAAATAGATATTTATATTTATATATTTTAAACTTTTTTCTTTACACCGATTAATTTAAATTCGATCGATCTCGAATAGCAGTATTACAAAAAATTGCTTATACAAATTGCACGGATTCTTATCCAACTTGGGGGGTTTCAAAGTTCCAACATCTATTCAAACACCAGATGAAGAGGCCAAGCATAGGCTAAACCGCATAATTGACCAGGACAGGGATAAACTGATTGAATCTGTCCAAGAGCTAGTCCGCATAAGGAGCGTAAAGGGCGATCCAAAGCCAAGCTCTCCTTTCGGTGAAGGTCCTGCGAAGGCCCTTGATAAAGCCCTTGAGATCGCGAAGGATCTCGGCTTTCGGGCGGCAAACCTGGACGGCTATATCGGCTACGCGGAGCATGGCTCGGGTGAGGATTACGTGGCAGTCTTGGGCCATTTGGACGTAGTTCCTGAGGGCGATGGCTGGGAGCATCCACCCTACTCTGCTGAGATCCATGAAGGAAAGATATACGGCAGAGGGACAACCGATGACAAAGGGCCAGCTATTGCTGCTCTTTATGCACTTAAAGCCCTTCGAGATTCTGGACTTCCTATCTCGAAAAAGGTCAGGGTGATGTTCGGAACGGATGAGGAATCGGATAATGCAGATGTTTCTTATTATCTGAAAAGGGAAAAGCCTCCTTTTACCGGCTTTACACCTGATGCCTTCTACCCATTGGTATACGCGGAAAAGGGCATAATTAACTTTGATATCTTCAGAGACCTTTTTGAGAAAACATCCGGCGTGGAGATCCACAACATTAGAGGAGGCGTGGCTGCCAATATGGTCCCTGACTTGGCAGAAGCCGAGTTCACAAATTCAGACGTCGATGGACTGATTAGGTCTTGCATCGAGTTCGCTGATAAAACCGGATATGACATCAAGGCTGAAAAGCTGGGTGATTCAGTGGTTATAAAGTCCATCGGTGTGGCAGCCCATGGCAGCACCCCAGAAGAAGGAAAGAACGCTATCATGCAGCTTATGTCCTTCCTCGGAACCCTTCCTTTGGATGATTCGTCGGATATCTCCAAGGCGATATATTCAATCAACAAGATGGTTGACATGGAGACGGACGGCAGCTCGATGGGACTTGCTTTAGAGGATAAGCCCTCTGGAAAGCTCTCCTTAAATCTCGGCTTGGTCAATATGACCGATGAGAAGATCATCTTCACAATCAACCTTCGCTACCCAGTCACATTTGAGTTCGACGATGTGATCAATCCTCTGAAGCAGATCATTAAAGATCACGGCTTCTGGGTAGAGAACCTCAAAAACCATAATCCTCTTTACTTCCCGGTGAATTCGCCTTTGGTAAAGACGTTGCTAAACGTCTTTAATGAGCATACCGGATCGGAAGAGAAACCGTTGGCCATTGGAGGTGGCACCTATGCAAAAGAGATGCCCAACATCGTTGCTTTTGGGCCCATCTTTCCTGGAGAGCCCATGGTGGAGCATAAGCCGAACGAGTACATAAAAATCGATGAGCTGGTCCTGAGCACTAAAATATATGCGGACGCTTTATATCAGCTGGCTAAGTAGATACAGAATACAAAATGTAAGTTTAGAGGATTTTGTGGCTGACCTAAGACGCCACCGAAGTGGCGTTCTCTGGTACGTAGACCACCATCCCGTTCTCCAACTGGTAGGCGGTGCCCATCTTGGTGCCCTGACCCCCGGCGATCTTATCGGTCATGTTCAGCACCTGGATCTGGTCCATCTCTTTGATTATGATCTGCATGTTGGGGTCGCCCGGGTTCTTAACGATGGTCACGCTGGCCTCGGGGGTGAGTAGCTCCGGTATGTTGTAGGAGATGACCAGGGCCAAGAGAAGGGCGATGGCGAAGACCATGGCCGCATCGAATAGGTTGGCAACCCCGCTCAGAGGGTCGTCTTCGGACTCGTTCAGCATCCCGAGGCTCTGCCGCCCGGTCCGTCCGATCCTGCTCATCCGGCCGCCTCGCTTCCTTCGCCTCTGGGCTTACTCTTGCCGCTCTCGCTTTGCATCAGCTCTGCCGCGTATTCGAGATCGCTCAGATCCTGCCGGTACCACCTGTTCCTGACAATGTAGACCCCGTAACAGATCCCGCCCACGGCAAGACCAATCACCGTCGTTGAGAAGGCGATGACCAGGTTGTCAGCCATCTGCTGGATGTCGCCCTGAGAAAGGTTGATCAAAGCAGGTCCCATAGGGATGAGGGTTCCCATCAGCCCGAGTATGGGCCCCACTCTCACCCCGATCTTGATCGGCTCCAGGGCCTTTCCCATACCCAGCTCCGCATCCTGAAGCGCCTTTTCGAGCCGGATCTCGAAGACGTCACTTCTAAGAGACCTAGCCACCTCGCTCAGGGTCTTCGAGACCCGAGCGTGGGCTTTGTAGCCCTCCACCGCTGAGCAGGCCTGATCTTCCCGACCTGACTTAGCCATCTTGGAGGCCTCGAGGCACACCCTCTCAAGCTCTGCGAGGTCTCTTCGTCTGGAAGTGTACTCGGATATGAGGGAGCCCAAGAGTGCGAGAGACCATCCGAAGAGGATGAGGAGCGCCAATATCACCGGATAAAGGAGCGCCGTCGAGAAGACGAAGAGAACGTTAACGATCTCGACATAGACGCTCACAGATAGACCCCCATCCTCCTGCCGACGAACCCAAGGACGACGAGTCCGAGGATGAACAGGTAAGAGGTGAAGAGGTCAGATGCTGGGATGGTTATGGGAGCGAAGGGTGTTGGCTGGGTCTTGAGGTAGGCCGGGATCAGCAGCATGGAGAGGATGTAGAAAAGGCCCACGAATATCATGGCGTTTCCCAGGGCGGAAGGTGCCTTGCCCATCTTTCCGACGGTGGTGGATAGAACGGCGATGGATATGAAGAAGATGAGCCCCACGATCGCTCCCACCTTCCAGCCTGCGACCTCCAATAGGCCAGCCAGCACGCTGCAAGAGAGGAAGGTTGCGGCAAGGCATGCGGGACAGGGGACGGAAAGGATCCAGAAGGTCTTTCTGGATAGGTCGCGGCCGTGCCTGTTCCACTCTCTAGCGGTGGCAACTCCCATCGCCACCAGCAGGAGGGCGATGACCATGTGCATCGCAACGCCCATGTTCATAACCGAGCTCAAGGCCTCTTCGGGTATCAGCCCGACAGCGATGCCCATGATCAAAGATAGCGCCAAATACACCGTTGCGAGAGAGAACGTCTCCTTCCGGCTGAGGCTCGCAAGGCCGCACCCCAGGCTGACCTTTAGCGCAAAGATGATGATCCCAATCAGTACTCCAGAAGCGGCAAGCCATGTGAAATCCAAGGACGACACCTACCAAACCTAATTGGATGTAAATCAAATTTGCAGGATATAACGTTTACGCAAGCCTGCCTGCGTAAGACAAAGCTGAATTGTATTTCCTCGATCGAAAAGAAAAATCTCGGGATTGGATAAATCTTCAAAAATAGATGGCGAGGGGGCGGGGTTCGGAAAGGAGGCGCGCAGGATATCGAGGGTATGTCGCTTACCATCTCCCCAGTCTCGATCACGAAGCCCGAGATCTGATCTTGAGCGGATTCAGATTCCGTGGGCTTTTCTTTTCGGCGGCGAACCCCTCGCCCGCAGTGATCACTTCCTCCAGCCGACCTTGGCGTTGGGGATGCTATCGACCTCGGAGAAGTAGGGCTTGATGTCGAGACGCGGCGAGCCCTCGATCGCGTCTAGGCCCCTCACCTTCAGCTTTCCACCCTCGACTTTCTGAAGCTCGACGACGCCAAAGCCGATCGGGTTTGGGCGGTTCGGTGACCGAGTGGCAAAGACCCCGTGCTCCTTTCCGTCGTATGGCGGAAAGGCCTTGAGCATGGATCTATCGGCCCTGTCGAGCCAGTAGAGGAGGATGAGGTGGGTGCACCCATTCATCGAAGACCCCTACCTCGCAGACTTCGTCGGAATGCCGTCCCTGGAAGGGGGCCCTGGCCTTCGTCTTGTAGGGGGAGTGGATGACGCCGATCTGTTTCAGGTTCATGGCGAGGGTTTTGTCTTCAAAGGGAAAAAAGGGCTTCGGCGGGGGTGGTGGTGGCGCACCCCGCAGCAGAACTGCGGGTATTCGATAAAAATAAATGGTACCAAAGATAACAAAATATTCGAATTTACAGCAAGTTCAGCATACTGCTCACCGCCAGCTTACGATGCGTAACTTTTAATTAGTCCCATTAATACAAGCAAATTGGGTAGGTGAAATGGTAGACGATAAGTCAAAAGAAACATCAAAGTTCGATTTTAACACTCATAGTGAATCTGCCATCTCAGAGTATAGAAAAATCCGCCCAAATTATGAAAAATTTACCCAAACTGCGAAGAAAATGATTTCGGACATCTTACGTAGTGAAAACCTTAAATGCCACTCGATTGAGGCGCGAGCCAAAGAAATAGATGAATTCGGTAAAAAAGCCGCAAAGTCGTTAAAGTCAGATACCACGAAACCAAAGTATCCCAATCCTTTGAGCGATATTACTGATATGGCGGGTGTTAGGGTAATCACTTTTCTGCCACGTACGGTAGAAGGCGTTTGTAAACTCATCGAACGGGAATTTGAAATATTGGAAAAAACTGATAAAGCAACAAAATTAATGGACGAAGGCAAAATTGGTTATCAGAGCGTCCACTACCTTGTAAAAATGCGTTCCAGTCGTACACATCTCCCTGAATATAAGCCCTATGAAGACCTCATACTTGAGATTCAAGTACGGACAATATTGCAGCATGCTTGGGCAGAAATGGAGCATGGTATCCAATACAAGAATGAAGAAGAAATTCCTACATTAGTCAAGAGGAGATTCACCGCCCTTGCAGGTTTACTAGACATCGCCGATCGGGAATTCCAAACACTGCAAGAAGAATATGAGCAAAAGAAAAAGCAACAAGGAAAAGAGATTGAGCGCCATATGAAGGACTTAAATATATCTCCCGACAAAGACTATGCCAAAGAATCTTTAGAAGAGTTAATACTTTGGATAGGTTCGGATGAATACAGAGAAAAATTACGCAAAGGACTAGATAAGATTAGCGATGAATATTCATTGGATGGGTTGAAATCTATTTTTGGAGAGCAGGATTTGGAGGATTAGAAGTAATGACTATCACAGAAATTGACCCAGAAAATCTTAGAAATTATTTGAATATGCGATTTTCAGATAGGATCCATGCCCAATCTAAGCAAGTATTGCAGATAAGGGATGAGTTGTCAAAAGATAATATCAAAAATATTGAAGATTTGGACGTCCTTGTGAAAAAGTACCCTCCAGATGAGTATCTATCTAAAATGGAGCATGAAACTGGAAGTCGATTGGCAGATGTCGGAGTTATTCGTTCGCTACTTGTCGCAAGGAAAATAGATGAAATAAACAATATTATTGATAACTGGGGACCACTACCTGTAAAGCCCGAAACATTAATAGACACGGACCCATTCGTAAATATTGGAGGGGGCATTGCCTCTTATCTAATGAAATCTGGTGATAGTATTAAGATTCATACAACTAACATAGGTACATTGGAAATTTCATTTGACGAATTGGGAGACCGAATTGGCACAGGTTTGCCGTATCTTAGACGTCTGGTAGCTCGTCTTGAATCGTTTAAAGAGATTCTATTTCCGATGGCAGAATCAGAAACGCAATCTTTTTCTAAATTAAAATAATACAAAAAATTATTTATGAAGTGTAATCTCCTTGACAAAGGTCTTCTCCATGTGCTGACTCTCAAGATCCACCATGGTCCCGACCATCTGCCAGATTTCAGGGCGAGATGAGGGCGGGTCGCACCTCACCTTCGCCTGAACCCCGCCCCGATCACGACCAGGATGAAGAGCACGAGAACGATCCCCATCAGAGGCGCGCCAGATATCGAGGGCATGCTGCTCTTCTCCAAGACGTTCTCCATCACAAACCCGCTCACTTCATCGCTCGCAGATTCGGTCGTCTCCTCAACCAGTTCTGGCTCTTCAGAGATCGCTGTCCCCACACTCGCTGTGCGGGTCTGGTTGGCGGTGCCGGACGCGGGCTGGTCCTGGGTGTAAGGGTGGCTGCTGGACTCGCCACCCTTGCTCGCGCTGCTGGAGCTTGCCTT
>DUKF01000038.1 GCA_013329455.1 Methanotrichaceae archaeon
AGACACTAGCTGTAACTGCGGCAAGTGCGGCGTAAAGAGCGTTCGATGGTGGCTCTCCAGAAACGGCTTTGTTATAGATACGGTGGGGGTGACCCACCTGAGCAGCCAACTGGACCTGTGAGTTCGGATTGCTTTGGGAACCCACATCGGACTCTAAGTCCTCGCTTGCACCGGCTACTGTCGCAAGGGCGCCCATCGCAGCTAGGAGCCCCATGCTAACCATGTCCATTTGCTCTCCTCCTTTTTCATTCTTGCCAAATCATAGTAATCTATGAAAAATTTGGCCAGTAACGAACTGACTATCGGTTACTGGACTTATAAAGCTTTCGAAATGGGAATGTAACCCCCATTTTCGTTTTTTGTCAGGGGTTTGAAGGATCTAAATGGACCAAAAAAAAGGAATCAAAGCTTGAAATATAAAAAACACCTATTCGAGCCATTTTCGGACAATTCTCCACCGGAATGGCCCGAAATTATCGAGAAAAAGCGATTGGTCAGCGTTTTAGCGCTATTTCCTCCGCTTAATTCCCCTTGATTTTGCCCCGAAACTGGCCTTATGGCCTCACCAGGGTTCCTTCTTGGCCTTCATCTTGTATCCTATTATGTTGGTCACCCTGTGCAGTACGGGCGTAACGATTAGCACGATGAATATGATCTCTGAGGTGAAGTTCTCGGAAAACCACCCGGGCGCAAGAATAAGCGTGAGAGCCCAGCTTCCTATGACAAAGTCGAGCTGGTCGACCAGGAAGAGAGATGCGCCCCGCTTCAACCCCATCCTCCGCTTGAAGAAGCTGGCGACGATGTCTCCTGCCATCGCCCCGAGAGAGAGGCCCAAAAGGACTGGGATCAGCTCATATCCGGACCCGAAGTCGGGAAGGCCGAGATCCGGCCTTGAGGATGCGATAAAATCGAGAACAAGACCCACACCCACTCCGCCCAGAGTGCCTATGATCGTTCCTCGGAAGGTCTTGCCATTGCCGAGGATGCGTCGCCCATCCAGGAAGTTTTTGCCGAAATCCAGAGGCCTTCCGCCACCGAAGAAGACGGCGAAGTTGTTGGGCAGGTAGGCAGGCAGCATTAGCCATATCGCGATTATGAGCGGATTCAAGATCTCATTCCCTCCGGGAAAAACTCCTCACCGCCGGACTCCTCAGATATCCCCGATATATCAAACTATCTAACCCTCCCGTCGCGGGCGATCCGGTTTGGGCGAAATATCAGCTAAAAGATGACAATCGCCATCCTTCGACCTCTTTGAACCCAATGGTGTCCGATTGAGATCCAGTATGAGAGGTGAGAATCTGTCACGTCCCGGTGGATGGTAGCGCCTCGTCGGATCGAAAACGTTAAGTTCGACAAGGCGGTGGTGGGTGTGGGCGCCGATGGTCTAGTGGTTATGACTTGGGCCTTCCAAGCGACATTTCTCGCGAAGCAAGCCCAAAACCCGGGTTCGAATCCCGGTCGGCGCATCTCGTTTTATCGCTGATCGATTGTTCTCGTCATATGACGAAATCCTCTTCGTTAGCTTTATATTCTAGGTAGGCTTGTCTCAGTCCCATGTCGGCTGGGGGGGATATTTCTGATATTCGAGGATTGCTCGCAGAAAAGATGGCTGGTGAGATAACTTTATCACGGAATCCCGGTGAGACTCTGAAAAAATGGCGGAGAAACTTCGGCATCACCCAGACCGAGCTCTCCAACCATCTGGGAATTTCGCCGAGCGTGATAAGCGATTATGAGAGCGGTAGACGAAAATCCCCCGGCATAATGATCGTCAGCAAGATTATTGATGCCATGCTGACTATCGACAAGCTTCGAGGAAGCAGCACCACTAGGACTTACAGCTCCATGCTCAGCGACGGTGGCAGCTTTGGACAGGTCTGCTGCATATGCGAATACCATGAGCCATTCTCTCTTTCTGAATTCGCGGATCTGATCGATGCCTGCGTCGTCTGCGGGGATGCCGACGTCCAGATTTACGGTTATACCGTCATCGACAGTTTGAAGGCGATTTTGGAGCTTCTCCCTGATCAATTTAGCAAGATATACGGCAGGAGCACGGCGCGTGCCCTGATATTCACCGGCGTATCCACTGGCAGGTCGCCGATGGTCGCGGTGAGGGTCAGCCACCTCAAGCCCTGCGCTGTTGTCCTTCAGGGCTTAGGAGCTTCTGAAGTGGACAGCATGGCGAGGAAGATCGCAGAGCTGGAGCGGATACCTCTGCTCGCCACCACCATCTCTGCTGAGGATCTTTTGTATAATCTGAATCACAGGTGATATTTTGCCCGCTGGAATAGTGAGCTACGGGGTCTACATACCTAAGTACAGAATACGGGCGGAGGAGATCGCCAGGGTCTGGGGCGAGAGTGAGGATATCGCCCAGAAACTAAACGTCTTCGAGAAGTCTGTTCCAGACACCGACGAAGACGCTGTGACGATCGCTGTCGAGGCAGCCAGAAACGCCGTAAAGCGGGGTTTTGTCGATCCGGCCAGGATCGATGCAATCTACGCTGGCTCCGAAAGCCACCCTTACGCCGTAAAGCCGACGGGAACGATCGTAGGAGAGGCGATAGGCGCCAACCATGAGTTTACTACAGCCGATCTGGAGTTCGCCTGCAAGGCAGGGACTGCAGCGGTGCAGGCGTGCCTGGGCCTTGTGACCGCGAACCTGATCGACCTTGGCCTTGCCATCGGGACTGACACCAGCCAGGGCGCACCTGGTGACGCCCTCGAGTACACAGCAGCTGCAGGTGCCGCCGCCTACTTGATCGGGCGCGAGAATCTAGCAGCAGAGATAGAGGAATTCTACTCCTTCACCACCGACACGCCCGACTTTTGGAGGCGCGAAGGCATGCCCTATCCAGAGCACGGTGGCAGGTTCACGGGCGAGCCCGGCTACTTCAAGCATGTGACGAGTGCCGCTCAGGGTCTCATGAAGAAGATGGGAACAAAGCCTGAAGATTACGACTATGCCGTCTTCCACCAGCCGAACGGCAAGTTTCCGGTCCGTGTGGCAGGCCAGCTCGGATTTTCGAAAGATCAGATCGAGCCGGGACTCGTAGTCCCCTGGATCGGAAACACATACTCGGGATCGAGCCTCATAGGCCTTGCCGCAACCCTCGACGTCGCTCGCCCCGGTGAGAGGATATTTCTTGTGAGCTTCGGGTCGGGTGCTGGAAGCGACGCCTTCAGCATAAGGGTCGAGGAGGGGATAGAGGAGATCCGGGATCGCGCCCCAAGGGTCAGGGATTACGTCGAGAACGTCCAGTACCTGGATTACGCTGTTTACGCCAAGCACAAGGGCAAGCTACGGCTGTGAGATTATGAGATCTGTATCGATTATCGGAGCTGGCTGCACGAGGTTTGGGGAGCGGTGGGAGGATTCTCTCCGCGACCTGGTCGTGGAGACCGGCATAATGGCTCTCGAGGATTCCAACGTCAGCGGCGAGGAGATAGATGGCCTCTACGTCGGAAACATGAGCGGCGGCAGGTTCGTGGAGCAAGAGCATATCGGTGCCCTGATATCGGACTGCGCTGGCCTCTCCAGGCTTCACGTCCCCAGCACCAGGGTCGAGGCCGCCTGCGCCTCAGGGGGGCTCGCCCTTCGGCAGGCTGTTTTGGCTGTTGCGAGCGGCTATTCCGACGTCGTTATCGCCGCCGGTGTCGAGAAGATGACCGACGTTACGGGCGGTGTTGCCGCAGACGCCCTCGCCGCCGCCGCCGACCGGGAGTGGGAGTGCTTCTTTGGAGCGACCTTTCCGGCCCTCTACGCCATGATCGCGAGGCTCCACATGCACCGCTACGGGACCACCAGAGAAGAGCTCGCCCAGGTGGCTGTGAAAAACCATCACAACGGGTCAATGAACCCGATATCCCAGTACCAGATGGAGATTACAGTCGAGAAGGTCCTCAGATCGCCTCTCGTCGCCGACCCGCTCCGGGTCCTGGACTGCTCGCCGATCACCGACGGTGCTGCAGCCGTCGTCCTCGTGCCGACAAAGATCGCTCACAAGTACTCTGACGCTCCGATCAAAATCCTGGCTACGGCCCAGGCGAGTGACACACTCGCCCTCCACGATCGAAGGAACATAACAACCCTCGACGCCACGGTTCATGCCGCGAAGAAGGCTTTCGGCCAGGCGGGGCTCGAGCGCAAAGACATCGATCTCGCCGAGGTTCACGACGCCTTCACGATAGGAGAGATCGCGGCGATCGAGGATTTGGGGTTCGTCGAGAAGGGCGAGGGAGGCAAGGCCGCCGAAGAGGGGCTGACCTGGATCGGCGGGAAGCTACCGATCAACACCTCTGGAGGACTCAAAGCCTGTGGCCATCCCGTCGGCGCAACCGGGATCAAGCAGGCTTACGAGATGGTTCTCCAGCTCCGGGGCGAAGCGGGAAAGCGTCAGGTCGAGGGCGCAAAAGTCGGTCTCACCCACAACGTCGGCGGGTGCGGCGGCACCGCCCTCGTCCACATATTGTCGAGGTGACGAAATGTCCACAGTGCCGAGATTCTGGAGACATATATCCCAGAGGTACAACCTGGTTGGAACCCACTGCTCAAAGTGTGACGAGTACTACTACCCGCCAAGAACGATCTGTCCCAACTGTCGCAGGACCGCCCAGATGGAAGATCACAAGTTCAAGGGCAAGGGGACGGTGATCACCTACACCACCATCTACAACGCCACCGACGACTTCAAGAGGCAGACCCCTTACAACCTGGCCATCATCGAGCTTGATGAGGGGCCGAGGCTCACGGGCCAGGTGATCTGCAGCCCCAATGAGATCGAGATCGGGATGAAGGTGAAGCCGGTCTTCAGGATCCTTGGGAAAGAGGGTGATAGGGGCATAATCTACTACGGGACGAAGTTCGTCCCGGTCGAGGGCTCGGTCCAGCCTATCACCCTGTGACTATCTGCCCTTCTCTGACCCTGCCAAAAGTTCGTCCTCCACCTTTGGTCGAAAGCTGGGGATCGAGCTCTAATCGATCCAGCCCCGTTTGAGGGACGAACGTCGTTTCTGAGGTGGGTCGCATACGAGGCTCGTCTCCAGTTAAGACTAAGTATTGAGAGGTCAATCCGTTCCTTCCGGTATCACGGAAGGTCGAAGAATAACGTCTTCGAATAAAATGCCACATATCAATGTCTCGCAGGTGCAGGTTGCCGGTTAGGTCAGGCAAACCGATATATATAATGCGATAATTTGATTGTGGGTTATTTATCTATTCGGGGGGTAAATCCGGTCTTGAGTGAAGTAATAGAGGAATACGACGCAAGCCAAATCCAGGTTCTGGAGGGCCTTGATGCCGTCAGGCGAAGGCCCGCCATGTACATAGGAAGCACCAACACGTCTGGCCTGCACCATCTCGTCTACGAGGTTGTGGACAACAGCATCGATGAGGCCATGGCCGGCCTGTGCTCGGAGATCAATCTGATCCTCCACGCTGACGGCACCGCCTCAGTTAGAGACGACGGGAGAGGCATCCCGGTAGACATCCACAAGCAATACAAGAAACCGGCGCTGGAGATCGTGATGACTATGCTCCACGCCGGGGGCAAGTTCGACCACAAGTCCTACAAGGTATCAGGAGGCCTTCACGGCGTCGGGGTCTCAGTGGTAAACGCCCTATCAGAGTGGCTCGAGGTGGAGGTCAGAAGAAACAGCCTCGTCTACTGGCAGCGGTACGAGCGGGGAAGGCCCGTATCGGACCTGGAGGTCCACGGCGTCTCGGACCATACCGGGACGATGGTTCGGTTCAAGCCGGATCCCAAGATCTTTGAGAGCGTCGATTTCAGCTTCGAGACCCTGGCAAGCAGGCTCCGTGAGCTAGCCTTCCTCAACCGGAGTCTGAAGATAACGATCGAGGAGGAGAAGACTGGAAAGAGGAGGGTGCATCTCTACGAGGGTGGGATCGTCTCCTTCGTTGAGCACCTCAACAAGAACAAGGATCTTCTTCACTCGCCCCCCATATATTTCTCCAGGGAGAAGGGCGGAACCTCCGTCGAGGTGGCCCTTCAGTACAACAACTCCTACAACGAGAACATCCTATCCTTCGCCAACAACATCAACACCAGAGAGGGTGGAACCCACCTATCGGGCTTCAGAACGGCCCTCACCAAGACCACCAACGAGTACGCGAAGGGGAACAAACTCATCAAGGACGATACCAAGCTCACCGGCGACGACCTTCGAGAGGGGCTGGTGGCGGTGATAAGCGTAAAGCTCGCCGACCCCCAGTTCGAGGGCCAGACAAAGACGAAGCTTGGAAACAGCGCCGTCAGCGGTATCGTCAGCACTCTCGTCTCTGAGGGACTATCCGAGTTCTTCGAGGAGAATCCCCAGGTGATATCCAAGATCGTCGAGAAGGCTACCCAGGCTTACAGGGCGAGGGTTGCGGCCCGAAAGGCGAGAGAGCTTACGCGGAGGAAGAATGCCCTAAGCTCCGGGGGCCTTCCCGGAAAGCTCGCCGACTGCGCGGAGAAGGACCCACAGCTATCCGAGCTGTACATCGTGGAGGGCGAGTCAGCAGGAGGCTCCGCAAAGCAGGGGAGAAGCAGGCACTTTCAGGCGATCCTTCCCCTCCGGGGCAAGATCCTGAACGTGGAGAGGGCGAGGCTTGACAAGATCCTGAAGAACAAGGAGAT
>DUKF01000165.1 GCA_013329455.1 Methanotrichaceae archaeon
CCTCAGGCGGGACGACGTCCAGCATGTCCCTGATCGTCACGACTATGCCCGTCGAGGAGTGCATAGCGCCTTTCCCCTTCAGGTGGATCCACTCATATACGACCGGGTAGGGCGCGGGGTAGTTGTAGATCTCCTCAGAGATCCTCTTTCCAGTGTCATAAGAGCCACCGGCGGTGGCGTGATCTTTGCCGAAGGGCTCCATCGTGACCTTCAGGATCGACCATCGAGCGGGCCAGTCGACCCTCCAGGCGAGCTTCCCTCCGCCTTTCATGCTGGCGGTGCCCTGGTGGCCGCACTTGCAGACGTAATCGACCGTATCGCAGGTTAAGTCGAAGCTGGTGACCTTGGTGGTGTTTAATCTGCCGCAATCTTGGCAAATCACGTCCAGGGGGCACCAGTCAGCGGACAAGTCTCTTCCGGAGACCTCTTTGAGGATCCGGGCGATCTCGTCCTTCCTCTGGAGGGCGGTCTTGATCACATCGACGTAGAGCCCCTCCTTGTACATACTGTCCGCCCGATAGACCTCCGGCTCGATCCCGAGCTTCTCCAGGGAGTCGAAGAAGGGCAAAAGGAAGTGGTCTGCGTAGCTCTCGCAGCACCCCTCGGGGCAGGGGATCTCCGATAGGGGTTTACCCACGTGCTCTTCGAAGCTCTTCGGCAAGAAGGGGTAAAGCCTTCGGAGAGGGTCGAAGGTGTCAGCGATGTAGATCAGGCGGGCCTCGACCCCCCGATCGAGGAGCGCGCGGTAGACTGCGTCGGCGGTCATGACCTCCCGCATGTTCCCCAGGTGGATCTGACCGGAGGGGGTGATCCCGGTCGCCACCGTCTGCGGGCCCCGGTCGGCCAGTTTCTCCGCCGCCACGTCGGCCCAGTGAATCGTCATGGGCTCTCATCGATGCAGAAGTGGATATTAACTTTCCGCCCTCGGTCGTCCCCAAGACAAAAAGAGAAAGAGAGATATCGGATCGGGGCAGAAACCCGTCCATGGATCGGCCTTCCCTCGACGAATACTTCATGGAGATCGCCTCGGTGGTGGGGACGAGGTCCACCTGTCTTCGCCACCATGTGGGCGCGGTCCTGGTGAGGGACAAGAGGATTTTATCCACCGGGTACAACGGTGCTCCGACGGGCCTGCCCCACTGTCTTGAGGTCGGGTGCCGGCGCGAGAACGTCGAGAGCGGCTACCGCCACGAGCTATGCCGCGCGGTTCACGCCGAGCAGAACGCCATAATTCAGGCCGCGATCCACGGGGTGAGCACCATTGATGCCACCCTCTACTGCACCCACCAGCCCTGCATCCTCTGTGCCAAGATAATCATCAACTCTCAGATCAGAAGGGTAGTCTACGGAAATCCGTACCCTGACGACGAGGCGCTCCATTTTCTCGAGCAGGCAGGAGTCGAGATCACTCAGATGTCTTGTGACGGAAATCCCGAGGAATAGGATCGAATATTTTGTCCTGGGGCCATACTTATAAGCTCAGTTTGTCCCCGTCACATTGGGCAGTTTTTATTTTGAATTGAATACCCNNCGGCGCGAACATGCCCCGCAGCTTGCAGCGGGGTGCGCCGTCGCGAGTTAAATCTCCTCATATTTCTTAAAACGATTGCATTGGTCATCGGTTAAGGATTTTGAGCTACATAATCTAGCAATTTTTCACATGAATTATGCGTTACATAGACGAGATCCGATTTCAAGAAGTGCTTGCTGTACCCTTTTTGATCAGGCCAATCTCATCAGACTTGCTACCTAGATCTCTGCCACATCGCGATTATTGTCTTAACCGATGATCCATGAAAATGATTGTTGGTTATCCATTTCCATCGCGTACATTAATCCCTTTTTTTGCGGATTCTGGTATGATCTCATATATTTCATCAATTTTCTGTGGTTCTGTAATAATTTTTTCCACAATGATGTTCAATAATTTGAATAAACTAATCGCTATTTCTTTGTTATCTGTTAGGTCTATTTGTCCTGGATGAACTGCGTTGTTTCCAATTACTCTAACTGCATCGAGTGATTGTTGTATCTTCGGTGGCAGTCCTTGTTGTTTAACCAAATAACCAATTTTATCATTTAGGGTATTTCCTTTTGCTTCCAGGTGGTTCGTCACAAGTTTTTCCAATGCTAGTCGCAAGAGCGCTGCAGCCGCTCTGGGTGATGGGTCAATAACATTCCTAGCCTCAAGAAAATCACCCTTTACCTCGGGCGGCATATCATCTACAGGTAATGGTGCTGACGATTGCGGATATACCATTTTCCCACTAACCCATAAAGCATAATTTTCACATCTGGCACATACATTTATACGATTTTGAATGCCGGAATCAGCATCGATCTCCTCCAAAGATATGATATCTTCACAGTAGTCAATCTCAGTCTCATACCATTTTTGATGCGCATAAGCTCCGCAATGTGGACAGTTAAAAGCATCTTTTTTAAGTTCAGGTGCTATGTAATCACTCATGTCTAACCCGTATTTGATTTTCACATATAAGTATTTATGAAGAAAGAGGTCAAACCCTGAATATCTCCTCGTTCGTATCCTTCAATGATGCCGTTGACCTGTTATCCCATAGCTTACACTATCAGTGGTTGGACTCAAGTTGTTAAGCCAGGTTATTTGTCCATCCTCTCAGCAGATCTGTTGTATATTGATAAAATAAATCAAGCTAATCGGACTTATACCACCCACACATAAACTTGGTTATGTGGCACTATCAGAGGACAGCAACGAAAAAGAATTTAGGTGCCCAGGTTCTACATCCAGAGCTATGTTCGGGACGAAGGAGCATCTGAGGTCGACGGGCGGCCATCTCAAAATCGACGGGGTCGATGTCGTCGACCTTGCCGAGGAGTTCGGCACGCCCCTTTATGTTACGAGCGAAGAGCGGCTGAGGGAGAACGTCAGGCGTTACCGGGAGGTCTTCCCCGATGCGTGGGCCTACTTCGCGGTCAAAGCCAACGGGAACCTCGCGATCCTGAGGATACTGGCGGAGGAGGGGATGGGGGCCGACGTCTTCTCCGCGGGAGAGCTATCTCTCGTCAGGATGGCGGGGATGCCGATGGAGAAGATCCTCTTCAACGGCAACTCCAANNGGAGCTGGAGATGGCCGCCGAGGCGGGCGTTCGAGTATCTGCCGACTCTCTCGACGAGGTCTTGGCCCTTTCAGAGGTCGCCACCGAGAGGGGCGAGGTTGCCGAGGTTGCCTTCAGGGTGAACCCCGACGTCTCCGCCAAGACCCACCCCAAGATCGCGACGGGCCTTAAGACCGCCAAGTTCGGGATACCCTGGCAGGAGATCGTCGACGTCTACAAGACCGCCATGAACCTCGACGGTGTGAGACCCGTTGGCCTTCACTGCCACACCGGATCCCAGATCCTGGACACGCCCCCC
>DUKF01000092.1 GCA_013329455.1 Methanotrichaceae archaeon
AAGCACTAAATGATCGGTCGAAGTTAGATATTCATGACACCACCCACCAATGCTTTACCGGATCGATTTTGTGGTCCGGTATCCCTGAAGAACTCGATTCCGGGGTCAAGCAAATCCGCAATTGAATCCCATTTTCGGGCAAAATAACGCATGGCTTTTTGTGTAGATTACCGTTCATCTCGCGTTTTCCACCTCCAATATGTTATATGATGCTGAGTTATATATTTAAGTATTTGAGAATTAAAAATACCAATTAAGGTTTCTTGATGAAATAATCTAGAAATTATTGAACAATGTGAAATTGGAATAATAGATCTTAATTTTTACTGTTGAACAGAAATCGCCATGCATTACTTAAGGCCGCAAGCTATCGTTTCGCCAGGCGCAGCTTTCTGGGACTTCTGCCACCTCCTACTGGGTGCCCTCGGCGACGATCCTGTCACCCACGTTCCCGCCCTAGGGAGGGAAGTGGCTGCCGACAATGTCTCTGACGTCCGCCAGCCAAGACCGCCTCTCCTCAGGCTTGCTGGTCACCACCACCGAGTACGTCTTTCTGCGAACGTCGGCAACGCCGCACAGATCGAAGACACAGTTCTTCCAGAGAGTTTCAAGGGGATCGCCGAATGCCTCCAGCTCCCGCTCTTCCGGCGTGTTGGAGGTGTTGAAGATCAATGCCATCTTCGCCTTCAAGAGGCCGATCGGAACGCCCTCGCCACCGTCCTCCTCAAGAAACTCGTAAGCGACTCCAGGTCTGATGACCCGGTCGACCCAACCCTTCAGGATCGCTGGAGGCTGCCCCCACCAGTTGGGATGGACGATGACGATTCCATCTGCGGCCGCAATCTCGTCGCAGTGCATCTGGACTGCGGGATCGAGGGGTGCTCCTTTTAGCATCTCGGAATCGGGGAGGATCGGTTCGAACTTCTCCTGGTACAGGTCGTGGAAGACAACGTCGTGCCCGTTACTCTCCAGCACCTCGACCGCTGCCACTGCTATGGCGTGATTGAAGCTTCCGACCTTTGGATGTCCGAGGATGACCGATATTCTCATGGATTCCTTGAAAAATGAACTAGCATTCTTCAGCCCGGCTCTGGATTAATAGGCTGGTGAGGGGGGACTTTGAGGCAGACACGGCGCTGGCGGCCCTCAGGCCACCCCCCCTCGGGCCTGAAAGAAAGCCCTTTATTTATCCTCCGGCTCCTTTTTCTCAGGGTTTTTCGCCTGCTCGTGAGCGATGATCGAGGCCTTGGCATGAACCCTGACGAAGGCGCTCTCATCCTCCTCGGCCGTCCTCTTCAGGATATCCATGGACTTTTCGTCCATCATCTCGCCCAGAACCCAGGCCGCGCCGCCCCGCATCTCCTCGTTCGCATCCTTGTCCAGGAGAAGCTCTGCCATCCTGTTTTGGACGAGGTCTTTTCCCATGGCGGCAAGGCCCACCATGGCGTTGGCCTTGACGACGTCTTCGGGGTCCTTAAGGGCGGAAACGAGGGGCTCCACCACTTCCGGCCCACCCTTCCTGGCGAGGGCGTTGACGGCGTTCGCCCTGACGAGCATGTTGCCTTCCTTGGTGACGACCTCGACGAGCTTCTCGACCGACCAGGCGGCATCGGGCAGGTTCTCGGGAACCTGGGGGCCGGCCAAGGCGTCGATCGCCTCGGTCTCGCCCAGGGGGACGGCCTTTGGCTTCTCTTTCTTCCCAGTCTCCTTCTTCTCTTCGGCCATAGGCTAAGAAATGCAACCTATTCTACTTCAATTTTTCCAAGTTCGAAGGCCTTCCTGTTGATCTCCAGGAACTTGGCGGGAACTGTCTCCGAGAGCGCCTCCATGAGGGTCGCCTCCTCGATGGGAAGGTGCTTGGATAGGGCTCCGAGCATCACGACGTTCGTCGCCTGGGGGCTACCTGCTTTCGTCGCAAGGCCCGTGGCGTCCATCGCCCGGACCTCGGAGCAAGCGTTTCTGATCGGTGCCAGGATCTCCTCCATCGGCGGGTAGCTGGCTTGGCCCGTGGTCACGGTTACGGGGAGGACCGGTTTTGTGTTCACCAGGGCGACCCCTTCTGAAGATAGGTAGTGGGCGTACCTGAGCGCCTCTGCGGGCTCCATGGCGATGAGAACGTCCGCGCTTCCCGGAGATATCATGGCGCTATAGTTGCACCCGACCCTGATGTGGTTGATGACGCTTCCGCCCCGCTGTGCCATGCCGTGGGTCTCGACGCCCCGGACCGATAGGCCCGCCAACATGGCTGCCCTGCCGATAATCTCCGAAATCAGGATAACGCCCTGGCCGCCGACCCCGACGACTACGACGTCGCACTCTGAAGTTCTCATTTCACCACCTCGATCGCCTTCTGGGGACATATCTGGGCACAGACCCCACACCCTGAACAGAGGGCGTTTATCTTCGCGACCTCTCCATCGAACTCGATGGCGGGACAGCCAAATCTGACGCATTTCTTACACCCGCCGCACTTATCCTCGTCGACCTTGAACTTCGGTCGCCGAACACCGGATCTGATGGCGCTGATGACGCAGGCCTGCTTTGCCAACACCACCGAGAGGCCCGGATGGTCTCTGGCCCTCTCGAAGGTCTCGATCATTGATTCGAGGTCGTAAGGGTCGGCGGTCTCGACGAAGCCCACGCCGAGAGATCGGCATATATCCTCAAGGGAGAGGCTGGGCGAGGTCTCACCGCAGGCTGTGCACCCGGTCCCGGGATGGGGTTGGTGGCCCGTCATGGCGGTGATGGAGTTGTCGAGGATCGTCACCGTCATCCTGGCGTCGTTGTAGGCGGCGTTGAGCAGGCCGGTTAGGCCCGAGTGGAGGAAGGTCGAGTCGCCCAAAACGGCGCATATGCCCTTCTCCTCACCGCCGAACCTGATCCCGGCGCCGACGGTGATGCTCGCCCCCATGCACAGACACGTGTCGACAGTCCCCATCCCGACGCCCATGGTGTAGCATCCGATGTCGTTCGGGTAGATCGCGTCCTTGCCGAAGGCCTTTTTCATGGCGTAGTAGGTGGCCCTGTGGCTGCAGCCGGGACAAAGTGTGGGTGGCCTCGGCGGCAAAATCGAGAGAACTTCGGGGCTCATTTCTGGAGCCGTCTTTTTGGGAAGGCCGATCATCTCGGCGATGGCGTTTCTGACGGTGAGGGGATCAAGCTCACCGACGCTCGGGACGTGGCCGGACCTCTTGCCCAGGATCTCGACTTTCGGGTTTCGCTCTTTTGCCACCATCTCAGCGAACTCCTCGACGACGGGGTCCAACTCCTCTATCACCAGGACCCTCTCAACCCGTTCCAGGAAATCACCGATCATCTCTCTGGGCATCGGGTAGGTCCCTATCCTCAAAAGTGAGACGTCGGCCTCAAGCTCTGCGATCGCCTCTTCGGCGTAGAGGCCGGCGATCCCCGAAGCTATGACGCCGATCTTGCCCCTCATCTCGGCCTTGTTCCAGACCTCTTTTGCAAGGGCGGCCTCGATCCCGGCCTGCTTGTCCAGAAGCTCGACGTGAAGGGGCCTTGCGTGAACCGGCAAGGCCACCCTCTTCGGAGGATTCTTCTCGAAACTCGGATTTTCTTTTCTTTTTCCGGGAGACCCGACCTCGACGTCGGACCTGGCGTGGGATACCCTGGTCGTAGGTCTCACCATCACCGGAACCCCGAACTCTTCGGAAAGGGCGAAAGCCCGCAAGATCATGTCTCTTGCCTCCTGGGGGTCGGCGGGGTCGAGGCAGGGGACGCGGGCGAAATGGGCGTACCTCCTGGAGTCCTGCTCGTTCTGGGACGAGTGGCAGTAGGGGTCGTCGGCAGAGATCACCACCATCCCGCCCCCGACGCCGAGGTATGCCAGGGTCATGAAGGGGTCTGCGGCGACGTTCAGACCCACGTGTTTCATGGTGACGACGGACCGAGTTCCCGTCCAGGAGGCTCCGATCGCCACCTCCATGGCCACCTTCTCGTTCACAGACCATTCGACGTGGATCCCGTGCTCCTTGGCGAGGGGAGCGAGAAAGTCCACGATCTCGGAGGAGGGGGTTCCGGGATAGCCCGAGACGACTCCCGCCCCCGCCTCCAGGATGCCCTTGGCGATGGCGACGTTTCCCAGCAGATATTCTCTCAAGATAAAAACCATCCTTGAACGTGTTTTATCCGCGAGGCGGATACGGCTTGATTAATGATCGTACGGTCTGGGGTGCTCATCCTTTCGATAAAGCCGTTTCGCGGCCAGAGCGTTTTTCGGAAAGATGAGCACCAAAACGTTCTTCGCCTGATAAGTTCTAAGGAGAAAGTGGAGGAATTATCATCAAGAGATCGATCAATCTCCTTTGTGTGGTGATGCTGGCGGTGGCGCTGGTCGCCTTCGCAGGATGCACGGAGAAATCGCCCGAGTCTGAAGCTGCAGGCTCAGAGTCGGCGGCGGGCGCTGAGGAAGAGGTATCGAACGAGACGACGGTGAACGAGAGCTGCGAGGAGGAGTACACCAAGTTTACGACCTGTCCTGCTGACGAAATTGAACCGAAGCTCGATTCAAAGGAAGAGCCATCACCGGGATGAGCTCGTTGGCCTGAAAGGAAGCTATTTTTCGATATCACGAATCTGCTGCGCCGTCCTGGACGGCAACCTAACTTATTTATCCTCTCCCGGATCTCGGAACTTGCGCGGGAATGGCACAACGACGAAACCGCTGTTCTCCGGATGTGATCCTCAATGAAAAAATGCCGATACGCTATCCTGTCAATTTCCATTTTGATCCTGGCGACCCTCGCCGCCTTTCCAGCGGCCATCGCCAGCGAGACCGAGAATTATTCAGACCTGACAGCAGACCAGGACCGTGAAGTCCTGTTCCAGGTCTCGACGATCGACGCCCTCCTCCTGAGCGTCTACGACGGCATCCTCCCGATAGGCGAATTGAAGGAAAGGGGCGACTTCGGCATCGGGACCTTAGACCGGCTTGAGGGCGAGATGATCGTCGTTGACGGCGAGTGCTACCAGGTGAGAATCGACGGCGTCGCCCACATCGTCCCGGACAACGGCACGACCCCCTTTGCCACCGTCACCTTCTTCGACCCTGACGAGACGGTTCTGGTCGAAAAGGCCGAGAACATGACGCAGTTTGGTGAGATCCTTGAGATGAGCTTCCCCTCGGAGAACATGTTCTACGCCATCAGGAT
>DUKF01000249.1 GCA_013329455.1 Methanotrichaceae archaeon
GCATTGCCTTTACCGTTCCAAGGCCATGCAGATGTGGGATTTAACTTGATGGCCTCGTCCCAAGCCTGGATAGCCTCATCATACTTGCCCTGCTTCTCGAGAGCATAGCCCTTGCCGTTCCAAGGCAACGCATAATCAGGATCTAGCCGGATGGCCTCGTCGTAAGCCCGTATAGCATCGTCGTACTCGCCCAGCCTCTCGAGTGCATTGCCTTTGTTGTTCCAGGCCATGGCAAACTCAGGATCTAGCCGGATGGCCTCGTCGTAAGCCTGGATTGCCTTGTCGTACTCGCCTTGTCTACGGAAAGCAATGCCTTTGCCGTTCCAAGGCCACGCAACTTTGGGATCTAGCCGGATGGCCTCGTCGTAAGCCTGGATCGCCTCTTTGAAATTTTCCAATTCTCTGAGAGATGTGCCTTTATAATACCAAGCCAATGCGTATCTAGGGTCAATTTGTATTGCTCTGTTGAACATATCCAGGGAGACAATAAACCCGCCCTCTTTAGCAATTTTAAGTCCTTTGTGAACAAGGTCTTTTGGAGAATTATAATTAATGTAAATAGAACAATTACGTTTTTTCCCGTCTCCACCTTCTGCCTGAATTGTCACGGGATAATTTTTCAATGATTTACTAGAGTTTCGTACTGTGACGGATATATTCGAACTAAATGTTGGTTCCCCTCCGGCGGGATCAAAATCAATATCGATTATATCTGGGTTGGCCTGAACGTCTTTTAGATAAACTTGATGGTCATATTTTTTAATATATTTATGTGAATTCTTAACAACGATATTTGCCTGAGGATCTTTTTTTCCATTAGAATGCAAAGTTTCAATGTCTTCTTGAAAAATATCTGACTCATCAATAGGTACGGCCTCGACACTTACTGAATCAATGTTTAAACAAAAGTCGCTATCATTGAAAAGAATGGGCAATATACCAGTCCCCAAGTTACCTATGATGATTAATATTGATCCAATAAATGTAACATAAATAGCTCGTTCGTACCACGGATTTCCTTTAGCTATCCCGAACTGTGCCCCCACGAAGAGACTTTTTTGGAACCGAGTTTTATCTCTTATACTATCTCTAATAGCTTCTTTGCTGAATTGAGCTCCGCCGAAGTCAGCAAATCTGCTAAAACGAATTTTCCTAAAGTCTGCTGGACCTTTGAACTAAACGCCTCTAAAGTCAGCGGCCTCTATAAATTCGGTATCCTTGAAGTCGGCATACCGTCCAAAATTGGAACCCTGGAAGATAGCATCCCCTTTGACCTCCATGCCAGCGAAGTCCGCGATTCCGCCGAATTGAGTTCCACCGAAGTCAGCAGAACCACCAAAACGAGCTTTCCTAAAGTCTGCCGGACTTTTGAACTGAACTTCTCTAAAGTCAGCAGACTTTATGAATTCAGTATCCCTGAAGTTAGCATAGCCATTGAATTGGGTAAACCTGAAGCTGCTGTAGTCACCCTCGAACTGAGACCCTTCGAATTCGGCATCCCTTTCAAAATTAGTGCCTTCGAAATTGACATTCTCCTCGAGAATGGCGTTGCTGAATTTCACGCCCCCGCGGATTTCGGAGTTCTTGATAGTTATCGGAGATCGTACAATTTGCTTTGTCTTTTCGATCGGACCCAGTTCCTCTATTTTATACTCGACGTGCACTTTGGGAGGGATCAACTTGCTCAGGTCCAGGTCTCCCTCAACTATGACACCTTCGTACTCCACCGGGTCGCCCCTCTCGATCTTGTCCAGGATCTCGCAGGCTGGTATTATTGTGGACTGATTTGAATCAACATCCACTGACATATCACCTCAATATCCGTCCCATACTCCAAGATGTCCGGGTGCAGCCTCTCTGCATACAAGTACATCTCCAGCCACAATTATAAAAATATTTCGCCCTTGAAGTGCAGTCCCTTATTATCTTATGGTAGGTTATATTAGCAGGGCTGATATCCACCGCGCCCATCGTTGGTTGAACGGCCACGAATCTTTTCGGACTGGCTAGAAAAATTACCACCTTGCTGCGGCCTAGACAGCTATGAAATCCCGCTACAGTTTCGCGCCCAGAACTGAGATCCGGCCGTCCTCAAAGATCTGGATATGAGTGGGTGTGAGTGTCAGATGCCCCCGAGTCCAAAGATTAAATTAATATATCTGTGTTTATACATGCATTGATGCTTGGGTACCAAGACACTTTCCATCCGAACGGAGACTTACGAGATGCTGAAGAAAAAGAAGAGAGGTGGCGAGAGCTTCAGCGACGTTATCGACGGGCTGATGAAACAGGAAAAGATCAACCTCAAAGACTACTTCGGCGCTATCGAGAACGAGGATCTCTTGAGAGGGCTTGAAGAGGACTCCAGGAAGATCCGAGGGTCCAGTCTCCAGAAACCGAGACTTTGAGCCGGCTCTCAGATCTCCGACCGATCCGTCTGGAAAATTTACCGATTCGCCGCAGCCTTTGCGGCGATGAACTCACGGATCAATTTCGCGCCCAAGGTCGCAGTCTGGCCGCCATCAAACTGGGGCGCGATCTCGTTGACGTCAAGGCCGACGGCCGCTGGGGCGATGCTCTCGACGACTAGCCGCACGTCCCATGAGGATAGGCCGAACGGTTCGGGATTTCCGACCCCCGGAGCATAGGCGGGATCGATGCTGTCGAAGTCGATGGATAGATAGATCTTTTCACACCCGACCTCTTTTAGGGCGTCTTTTAGTACCTGCTCCATCCCCCTTTCCCTGACCTCATCGCTGGAGTGGTAGTGGACGCCGTGCTCCTCGGCGTAGACGTACTCATTCACGTCGCCGCTCCTGATCCCTATCGATGCGTAGCCGACGACTCCCTCAGTTTCGAGGATGTGGCGGCTGGTGCATGCGTGGCTCAGCCTCGTTCCGCCATACTCGTCTCTGAGGTCGAGGTGAGCGTCCAGAACAATGACCCCGATCTCGCCATGTCGCCGGGCCACCTCTGCGACGATCGGTGGAGTTATGGAGTGCTCCCCACCGATGAATATCGGCGTCGCCTTTTCGGGTATGAAAGCGAAGCTGTCTCGAATCGTCTCCCTGGCGTAGGCAGGGTCGGATCCGAGGTCGAGATTTCCTAGATCGGCGACACTTATATCTCCGAAATCTATGCCGTGCCGATGAAGGTAAGTCTCGAAGTTGAAAGACGCCCGCCTGACGGCGTCCGGCCCCTCCCGTGTCCCGGACCGAAAAGAGGTGGTGGCATCGAAGGGTGCCCCCACGATCACAAACTCCGCCTCCACCGGGTCGGCGTTGGCATCAGCAAAATTGGATATATTGAACATCGAGGTTAACGCATATCCACCTTGGTCTTGCCCATGACGAGCAAGTAGGAGACTTCCTTCCCCTCTTCTAGCTTTGCACGAACGTCATCGGTGATGGGAACGTCTATGGTGCCGTAGTCGCCCAAATCCATGAGCTGGGCCGAATTCTTTCCTATCGTCAGAACCTGCCCCGTCTTTCTCTCCACGACCGGAACGTAAACCTTGGTCGTGACCGGCTGAACGATGGACCTCTTCTGACCATCGAAGATACCAACCGCATCAACCCTCGCCTTGGCTGAACCGTGCTTTCCTGGCTTAGATTTGGCTATGTTCTTGATGACGCACGGCTCGTCGTCAATAATCACGTAACGGCCCTCTTTCAGCGCCCTTGTCTCCACCTGCTCTTTCATCTCGTCACCTTGCCGACGAATAACGTAGCTCCTATTTAAAGAATTTCTCTCATTCTGCCCAGGGCCGTTTTTATATCGTCCATGGAAGCGGCATAAGAGATCCTGATATGCTCCTTGCACCTGGACCCGAAGGCAAATCCCGGAACCGTCACGACGCCGCCCTTGATCAACCTTGCAGCAACATCGCTTCCGTCCCCCACCTTCGGGAAGGCGTAGAAGGCACCCTCGGGCATTGCGATATCGATCCCCATCGACTGCAGCCCCTCGACGAGAACGTCCCTTCTCATCAAAAACTCGTCCCTCATCTCCCGGACGCAGTCCTGGGGCCCGCTGACGGCAGCCAGGGCCGCCCTCTGGGAGACCGATGAGGCGCAAGCCTGAACGTACTGGTGGACCTTGAGCATGTTCTCAAGAGCCTCGCCCCTCGCCGCCAGGTAGCCGAGCCTCCAGCCGGTCATGGCGTAGGTCTTGGAGACGGCGTTGATGGTGACGACGTTGTCGGAGTAGAGGGCGGGGCTGACGTGCTCACCCTCGTAGATGAAGTGCTCGTAGACCTCGTCGGAGATCAGGGCGAAGTCGTGGTCATCGGCCAGCTCCGCCAGGGCCCGAAGCTCCTCTCTTGTCTGGACCGAACCCGTTGGGTTGTTGGGAGAGTTGACGACGAGAGCCTTCGTCCTTGATGTCACCTTCTCGGCGACCGCCTCGGCGGTGAGGTGGAACCTCTCGTCCATGGGCACGGCGATCGGCCGTCCTTGGGTCACCCTGGCCAGGGCCGAGTATGAGACGAACCCGGGATCGCTCATCAGGACCTCGTCGTCCTTCTCGACGACGGCGGCGATGGCGAGAAAGAGCGCCTCGCTCGCACCGCTTGTGACCATGATCTCGCCGGGCACGTAATCAAGGCCGTTCTCCCGCCTGAACTTCTCGGAGAGGGCGTCCCTCAATTCGGCGGTGCCAAGGTTCATGGTGTAACCTGTGAACCCCTCCTCGATCGCCTCAATCGCCGCCCTTTTGATGTGGTCGGGGGTGTCAAAGTCGGGCTGGCCGAGGCCGAGGTTTATCGCGCCCGGACCTGCACCCTCAAAGCACTTTCTTATCCCGGAGATGTCGATCTCCTCGACGTGGCTTGCAAACTTCATAGTCAGGTCCTCCTTTTCCGCCCCTTTGGCGCGTAAGGGTAAAATAGTTAAGCCCGAGACCGGCGTGGACCTTGAAGTGAGAAGTGACATCTCAAAGGCGCAATGCTCTGATGCCGGATCGATATATTTAAAAAGTTGAGGGTATAAAATTCCTCAGAGGTGATAAGAAGTGAAGATAAGCGCACGAAACGTCCTTCGGGGCAAAGTCAAGTCGGTGACCGCCGGCATGGTGAGCGCTGAAGTGGTGGTAGAGCTATCCGGCGGGAACGAGATCGTCTCCGTGATAACAAAGAGATCCGCCGAGGACCTGGGGCTGAAAGTGGGCAAAGAGGTCTCAGTGGTGATCAAGGCCACAAACGTCATGATAGCCCTGGAATGAAGTCTCAAGGCCGCTTTTTTCGCCGCTCCATTGAATCGACGGCTAATAGAAAGCCGATCGCCCTCTCAGTCAAGGAGTACCTTCCGACCAGCTCCTTGAACCTTCTGTTGTGGCTCGGCTCCAGAAGGTGTGCCAGCTCGTGTAGGACGACGTAGTCCTCGACCCACTGGGGCACCCTTCTCAGCCGGGAGCTGATCCTGATGGTCTCGTCCTCGATGGTACAGCTCCCAAACCTCTTCATCTGCCGCTCTGAATAGCTTATCGACTTCCAGCTCAGGGCGCCATCGAAGTACTTTTGGTTCAGGTGCTCGGCCCTCACCTCCAGGTGGGCGTCGTTTCTGGGCCCCATCCTCTGCTCCATCCTGGCCTTGAGGCTGGAGACGTGCTCAGCCAGCTCACCGTCCGAGAGGGCCGCTGGCGCCATCACCACCAGAGCGCCATCCACCATCCGGGCCTGGACGGTCTTCTTCCGCCGGGCCGACCTCTTGACTATCACTTCCATCACTACATCTCCACTAATCGGTCGATGTGATGATATGAATTTCTTTCGGAGAGGAAAGGCTCTGTTGAGACGCCGAGCAGAGCCCGTAAAGCCGATCCGAGAATATTATGCCGAAGGTCATGTCGAAGGGCGGGGTCTGAGCCCACCCTACCTGAAAGCAGCTCCAATCCAGGAGCCAACGAGATAGGTGGCGATTACCACCACCACCAAGATTATCAGATGCTCTGCGACCACATTCCAGGGGCTCTTCTCCTGTTCCCTCGCAAGCAAGAAGCTCAGGATACCCAGAACTAAAAAGCCCCAGATCAGGCTCGCCAAGATCGCCGTGGAGAGGTCGAAGAGGAGGACAGGCACAACGAAGGTCATGGCCACCAGGAACTTGGACACGAAGGTGAAGACCGTCGACTCCCAGACTTCCCGCGTTGAATGGGTGTTCTCAGACTCCTCGGATATGTGTATTCCAAGAGCATCAGAGAAGGCATCGGCAACGGCTATCGTCAGTATCCCGCCGATCACTGCAAGCTTCGAGCCGGTGCCGGAGTTTAGGCCCACCATCAGCCCCAGTGTGGTGATTATCCCCGACGTCAGGCCAAAACAGAACCCAGTCTTCAACGATTCCTTCATCGCTCTCGTAGAACCTCTCAGATTCGGAGAATAATTATAGCTGTCGCAAGAACTCGATCACCGAGCGCAAATCCCTGCATGTTTCAATTATCTTTATTACGACGATTGGGCCAACTATCCTGGATGGCCCCCTACGATCTTCGTTCTTTTCCATCAGGATCCCGAAATCTACTTCTACTATTAAATGAGAACATGTTTTCCTGCAGGCGTTGAGGCTGCGAATAGGAGGTGGATTTTGATGAAGAATTACATCATGTTGACCACCCTCACCGAAGAGGGGAGCCGGACTGTGAAAAATCAACCTGAGAGGATACTGCAAGTGAACAAGGCTGTGGAAAGCTGGGGCGCGAAGATCGTCGGCCAGTACGCCCTCTTCGGACCATACGACTTCCTGACCCTCCTTCAGGCGGATGACGATATGACGATCCTCAAGATCGCAGCAGAGCTCGGCTCGAGGGGAACCCTCAAGACCATGACCCTGCCAGCCGTCACCATCGACGAGTTCGTCAAAGGGATCTCGGAGTGATCTCCAACAATACCAAAAATTAACATGATCTGGGCGAGCCGGTGGAGGTCCCATCCAGTGGCCACCCAGATCCTATAAATGGAAAGGCGCGTGCAGGATGTCGCCTTCAGCCGTCGGAGAGCTTCTCACCCCTTCCTGATGTTTATGATTTGTTCTTAACATTTCATACCGATTATGAAAATATCTCAAACAGATACAAATCGTCTCGCCCCAAAACCGTCCTTTGAGGTGCTGAGACGTGGAAGTTTTAGAGAGGCGACTTTATAAAGGGGCGGCAGAGATCGACGAGGTCTTCGGCGTCGTGTCGAGCATCATATTCGGCCCCAACTTCGACTGGAATATATCCAGCTCGGCTGAGGATAAGATGGTGATGAAGATCACCGGATGCCCCCTGTTGGAGGAAGCGAGCCGGAAGGGTCGTGATCTTGAGGAGCTGTCCAAAACGTGTCAAGCCTACTGCAGATCTGCCGTGGAGAACCTCAACCCCAAGTGCAGTCAGGTGTACACCAAGAGGATGTGTTCCGGGGACGGCTACTGCGAAAACGTGATCTCCATAAGAGGATAGACGGCGGATCTAGAAGCAAAACCGCAAAAAATTAAAGAGATGGGCCGGAAGACCCAAGGGGTCTTTGGCCCGCCGATTTTCTCAACGCTTTTTGGCTATTTCTGGCGGCCGTATACGTACCAGTAGACAGCTCCCACGAAGAGACCGCCGCCGACGATGTTCCCCAATGTCACGGGAATCAGGTTGACCGTGAAGAACTGAGCCCAGGTAACATCTGCGCCGTACATTATGCCCGAAGGAATGAAGAACATGTTGGCAATGCTGTGCTCAAACCCGATTGCCACGAAAGCCATTATCGGAAACCATATGCCTAAAACCTTGCTGACCACATCGTCCGAGGCGATGGCGAGCCACACCGATAGGCAGACCAACCAGTTACAACCAACGCCCTTGAAGAAGAGCGGCCAAAAGCCTTGAGCGACCTTTGCCTCGGCTATGCCGGTGATGGTGCCAAGCCACGGATCAGTGGCCAATAGGCCGGTTAAATATGTCAGAAAGAGCACCACAAATATCGAACCTAAGAAATTTCCTACGTAAGATACCGTCCAGTTTCTGGCTAGGCCCGACCACGAGGCCTTCTTGTTGAGAACTGCCGGAATGCAACAGGCGGTATTCCCCGTAAACAGCTCTGCTCCGGCGACCACAACGAGGATCAACCCCACCGGGAAGACCGCTCCGAATATGAACTTCTGCAATCCTGGATTATCTGCCCGAAGGCCGGGAACCCCACCGCCAACGATGACCGCCAAAAGCCCGCCAAAGGCGATAAAAGCACCTGCCAAAAAGCCCAGCGTCAACAACGGTCCAAAGGCCATCTCGACCTTGTTACAGCCGATGTTGTCGACCGAGCAGGTCGTCTCTTTGGGTGATTTGAATCCCATTTGTATTTCTCCCTAGTATCTCTGTGAATCCTGCCCAACCCCAAAGGGAGTTGGAAACTCTTGGATTTGGATCTGTTCTGGCCAAAGGCCAAAAAATGAGTTTTTTTTCAGCATTCCGGCGTCTCGCCACCTCCGGTCCATACCAAAGGAGTTCGTGAATGAGCTTTTGGGCCGGATCATACGAGGAACGCCGAACATCTCTCACGGTTCCGTCTCATGACATAAAAAGGTTCTGCGAGACTATATATATAACTCAATAGACCCAGTGGTTCCGGTCCACGACACGTAAGCGACCGGCACGGCAAAAGCCTCCCAGGCCATGAAGGTCGGTATCATCGGGGTGGAAGTTGTGAAAATCCCCTAAAAAGGTATATATGGGCCCGGGAGGCATAAAACCAAGCTGATTTGAAACATCCGAATTTACGTTATCAGGTGAACGAGACTTGACGATTGCAGTTGTCAATTATGGGGTGGGAAACCTCTTCAGCATATACAACGCCCTGGAGCGGATCGAGGCTAAGCCCGAGCTGATAACCGAACCAGAAGATCTGGCCGGAGCCGAGGGCGTTGTCGTTCCAGGAGTCGGCTCCTTTGGAAGGTGCATGAGACGACTATCCCGGTTCGAAGGCGCCCTCTCACAAGTGCTGGAGGAGGGAACGCCCATGCTGGGGATATGTGTCGGTATGCAGGTCCTCTTCGATAGAAGCGAGGAGAGCCCCGAGGAGGGGCTTGGATGGATAAAGGGAGACGTGGTCCGTCTCCCAAATTCGGTCCTCGTTCCCCAGATGGGATGGAACACCCTTTCAATAAAAAAGGAGGTTGAGATCCTGGAGGGGATCGGCGAGGAAGACTTCTTCTACTTCGTCCACTCTTATCACTGCGTCCCAATAGACAAATCTGTCTTGGCCGCCACCACCGATTACGGCCTGGATCTTGCTGCGGCGGTATCGAGAGATAACCTCTTTGCAGTCCAGTTCCACCCTGAAAAATCGGGACAAAAGGGGCTCAATATACTCAAGAACTTTGTGAGGTTGACGAGATGTTAGCCAGGAGGATAATCCCCTGCCTCGACTGCGACTTCGGGGTTCCCCAGGGAAGGGTCGTGAAGGGTATCGAGTTCAAGCAGATCAGGTATGCTGGAGTTCCCTGGGAGCTGGCCACCCGGTATTACGAGGAGGGCGCAGACGAGATAGTATTTCTGGACATCACCGCCTCCCACGAGAGGCGGGATACGATGGTCAACGTCATCAGGACCACCGCCAAGAACGTCTTCGTGCCTCTGGCCGTGGGCGGCGGGATCAAAAGCGTCGACGACGTGAGGGGCGTCTTCAAGGCCGGGGCCGACAAAGTCACCGTGAACACGACGGCCCTGAAACGACCCGAGATCATCACCGAGATTGCCGATGAATACGGAAGCCAGGCCTGCGTAGTCGCCATAGATGCTAAGCGAAGGGACGCGCCGTGCGAGGAGAATATCTCGGTCCCAACGCCCCAAGGCGAATCCTGGTTTGAGTGCTCCTTTTACGGCGGAAGGGAGTTTACTGGGGTCGACGCCATCGTCTGGGCGATGAAAGCCGAAGAGCTAGGCGCTGGCGAGATCCTCCTCACCAGCATGGATCGGGACGGGACTTACGACGGATTCGACCTGCCCCTCACCGACGGTGTCTGCAACAGGGTGAGGATACCTGTGATTGCCTCGGGCGGGTGCGGCAACGCCGAGCACATATTCGAGGTATTCCAGAAGACCGGGGCCTCGGCCGCCCTCGCCGCCAGCATATTCCACTACAAAGAGTGGGGAGTCGACGAGGTCAAAAGGTATCTCGCCGAGAGGGGGATTCACGTCAGAATTTGAATTGCGGTTTTGAGCTTTTGGGTCTGAGGTCTGGAAGGGACTCGGCCCCGCCGTCCCTTTTCCCTGCTTTAAGCTCGAAGCCGGAGCGATACCGCCAGATTTATAGACGTTGGATCGTTCTAACCACGGTGAAATTAGAGGTGTCGAATTGATCTCGCTGACGAAAGCACCCTGCAACCTGGTCCTGGAGATAAAATCCTTTTCTGAGAGCTTCGGCTGGGCGAAGAGGTTGGAATCGATGGGAATAAGAAAAGGGCAGAGGGTCCGCAAGATCGCCTGCCAGCCCTTCGGAGGGCCGGTGGTGATCGAGGTCGGCGGATGTTGCGTATCAATGGGAAGGGGGATCGCCTCCAAGATTGACGTCGAGGTGGTTCACGAGGCAGCCCCCAAAAAAGAGGCGATATCCGAGCCCGCAAGATAAATTCTCATAAGGCCTCTATGGCCCCAAAGATCTCAGCTCGATATTAGCTCTTTAAGCTTCTGTATGCTCTCCATCGTCTGGGCAGACTCTTGCTGTTTCTCTTCTTCGAAATGCTTTATTATCTCGTCGATAGGGGTCAGAAGTGAGTAGACTTTCATCGGCCTGCCTTTGCCGCCCCTTCTGACCTCCTTCTCGCTCACCCAATCATTCTCGCGCAGCGCGCGCATCGCTATGCTAACCTCAGGTTGCCTGAGGTTGGAACCCATCTCGATATCCCGCGAGGATGCTTCGTTCACGTTGGCCAGGTACGTTATCAGGATGGCCACGTTCCGCTGTACACCAAGACTTCTAAGGGTCTCCGCGAACTCGAGGTCTTTATCGTCCAGCACTTTCACTGTGCTCTCCTTCATCATTATCACCGGGGGATTTTTTTAAATTTTCGTCCTACAAAAACTTAATCATATAAATAATTTATTTCGAGGGGCAGGACAATAATCATAATATGAAAAAGCGATTGGGGCGGATCAGCTATAAGCGCCGTTTTTTGATAGCAGAAAGAGTTTCAGAATCTTGCGACCCAACCTGACACGATCGTGGCGCAAAGGCGATCACCGGAAGAGCAAGATTGCGCACCCTCGTGTTTTATGATCACGAATGGAAAATTGTGCGAGAGGGTTTGTGGTCCTCGGGCGGACAAATCCATCCCAGAATTCGCAGCCATTCTTCGCACACTAAGAGCCCCTTTCGGCTCTCTTCTTCTCAAGCTGCAGCTCCCTCAACCTGGATCGAAGGGCGATAAGGCTCACCTTGTGGACCATCGAAGTGGCAACGAGATCGCCGTAGCCCTCCGAGGCCTCTTTCAGCAGGGAGTCCAGACTTTCTCTTTTTGCTGGATTCATATCAAATTTCATCTTCACCACGCTCACACTTTGTTTAAATATTTTATTTATCTTATATACTACTTTTGCGACCGACGCGATAGACGCACTCCAAATCTCAAGAAAAGAGCTGCGAGCCGAAAAGTTTTGCAGGGTTCGGATGTCGACCCTGCTTTTCTCTCCCGCCGTCATCGCGAAAGGTCGCCCTGACGGCCAAAACAGACCGATTAAGATCCGATAAGTTCAGTACCTTCTCGGTGATCTTGCAGGTCTGTGCTTCTCATAACATTCGCTGCAGTATACCGGCCTCGATCCGTCTGGCTTGAAGGGAACCTTGGTTTCCTTTCCACAATCCGCACAGACCGCGTCGTGCATCTCTCTGGGGCCTCTGTCGAAGCCGCCTCTACGTCCACCACGTCTATCGTCCATTATATTCACGTACCTTTTTGGTCTTCGATTCCGAAGAACCGACGGTGCTAGCGAGATCCCCAAAGAGGTCATCCACGCAAGCTGGAATATGTACTCCCACCATGAAGATATACCTGTTGGTAGATTGGAGAGCGTCCCTCCTGCCTGTTAATCGATCCCGCCTCTCAAAAACTGCCTTCATCCAAACGCCCTTTCCTTCAATCTTAAAGCTATCTGGCCGTTTTGATTCGAGATTTTCTGCGAATATTCTAAATACACCATCGACCTCGTGAAACCCAGAACTATGACCGCGAGATTTGTCGCCACATTGATCTTTGGAGCACTCCTTTTCGCCCTCCTTGCAGGCTGTATCGAGGAGAAAGCTCCCGATGCCCAAAGGGTCCCAGTCCACGGCTTCACTGTGGTCGCTGTCTATCCCCACGATCCTGGTGCCTTTACCCAGGGATTGGCCTATAAGGATGGCGTTCTTTACGAGGGGACCGGCCTTTATGGAGGGTCCACCCTCCGCGAAACGATGCCGGAGACGGGAGTGGTCATAAGATCGCGTAGCTTGCCGCCCCAGCTCTTCGGCGAGGGCATCGCCCTCTGGGAAGATCGGCTGGTCCAGCTCACCTGGAGATCCGGGATCGCCCTCGTCTGGGATCTCGAAAACCTCACCGTCGAAAGGACTTTCGCCTATCCGACAGAAGGGTGGGGGATCACCAGCGACGGTCGAAACCTGATCATGAGCGATGGGTCCTCAGAGCTTCGGTTCCTAGATCCTGAGACTTTCCAGGTGACAGGAAAGATCGAGGTTGTGAGCGAGGGCGCTCCCCTCCCAAGGCTCAATGAGCTCGAGTACGTTGAGGGCTTAATCTACGCCAACGTCTGGGAAACCGACAGAATCGCCATAATCTCTCCGGAGACAGGGTTGGTGGTGGGGTGGATCGACCTGTCCGGCCTTTTGACCGAAGAGGAGCGGCTCCGGGCAGACGTTCTGAACGGGATCGCCTACGATTCTGGGACTGATCGGCTCCTTGTCACTGGAAAGTTCTGGCCCAAAATATTCCAGATCGAGATCGAAACCTCGGAATGATAGAGACCGTTTGGAGGGTTTTCAGAAGAGCCGAGGGTCGATATCGTAAAGGTAATTTTAATACCGAGTAGTTATATCTTGAAATCAGAGGTTTAAATATGCTCAAAGATCGCACTCATAAACTCGTCGCGGGCGCTTGGCTCGTGATGGCAATCTTCCTGTCGGCGGGGTTCGCCCAGGCGGCCGACATATCTGACGACCTCAATTCGAGCATCGAGGCTGCTATCGAGGCTTCAGAGGGCGCCTCACAGGAGACTAACGCCACCGCCGTGGCGGAAACGGAAAACGGTACCGAAGTCGCAGCTGAAACCGCGAATGATACCGTCGCAGCCGAAACAGGAACTTCAATCGAACCTGTCACAGCGGTGGGAGTTTCGACCCCTGACGAGACCGAAATCGAAACGAAAGGTGACGCAGCGAATCAGGTCGGGACGGAGATAGTAACCGAGAAGGTCGGAGAAGGGGCCGAAGAGGTGGAGATGATTAGCACCGTTTGTCTCAACGGCTGCAACTACACCACCATCCAGGCCGCCATCGACGCTTCAAAGGACGGCGAGGTCGTGGAGGTAGGAAGCGGAACCTACAATGAGAACGTCGTCGTGAATAAATCGATCACACTTCGAGGGGTGAACACCGGCGAAGGAGTTCCTGTGGTGAACGCCCAGGGGAACGGTGGCACCGTGGTTCTCAAAGCGGACGGGATTGTCCTTGAGGGTCTCTACATCACCAACGCCGGCCCCTATCCAAGCGCCGGGATCGAGGTCGTCTCTGACGACAACATGATCGCCGGAAACGGGATCTGGAACAGTGACTGGGTGGGAATTTACCTCAAGGGCTGCACCAACACCACGATCTCCGAGTGCATCTCCTCCAACAACGGGAACGACGGCATTCTGGTCTTCAGGGCCCCGGGCAATTTCGTCAGAGATAATGTGGTGAGCAACAATGGCGACGACGGGATTCAGCTCCTGAACTGCGACAACAACCGAGTAGAGGGCAACGTCGTCGGCAACAACACCGACGTGGGGATCCTTCTGGACACCTCTCAGAACTCTGTCGTTATCGGAAATACCCTCAGCTACAACAACAAGGGTATTGGTCTGCTCAACTCCGGAATCGACAGGGTCGGACCCAATCGATTCGTAAACAACACCCAGGACCTGGAATTGGCCTAGATCCGATCTTCGGATCCCCGGCCACTTCTATTTTTACATAATTTCGATAAGTTCTGCCTTCCTTCTCCGTCCAGATCTGCAGAAATCGACTAAAAGGCGGGAGACGGACATCAATTGCCTTCGAAACCAATTTAACCCACGGATGCTACATATCTCGTCGACATGCTAGATTATTCCGTCAATCAGTTTCTAGAACTCGCAAAGACTCCGAAGATCGACATCGAGGTCTGCGACGTCACCCTGAGAGACGGTGAGCAGATGCCCGGCGTCGTCTTCAGGCCGGACGAAAAGCTGGACATCGCCATCAAGCTTAACGAGGTGGGGGTGGAGATCATTGAGGCCGGTTTTCCCGTGGTTTCGGAGGCGGAGAAGAGGGCGGTCCAGGACGTCTCCAACCTCGGCCTCGACTCCAAGATCTCGGTCCTTTCGAGATCAGTCCCCAAAGACGTGGATGCTGCCTTGGACTGCGACGTTGACATGGTCAGCGTCTTCATAGCTACCTCCGACCTCCACCTGAAACACAAGCTTCACATGACCTATGACCAGGCCGTCAAAAGCGCCTTTGAGACGGTGGAGTACGCAAAAGACCACGGCCTAATCGTCAGGTTCTCGGCGGAGGACGCCACCAGGACCGACCTTAAGCTTTTGAAGAAGCTCTACAAAAGGGCGGAGGAGTACAGGGCAGATTACGTGAGCATCGCCGATACCGTGGGAATCCTGAACCCCAGGACCACTAGCTACCTGGTCAGCGAGATTAAAAAGGAGGTCAATATCCCGATATGCATGCACTGCCACGACGACCTGGGGATGGCTCTCGCCAACACCCTCGCGGCGGCAGAGGCCGGGGCAAAACAGCTTCACACCACCGTCAACGGGATAGGAGAGAGGAGCGGAAACACCCCCCTCGAGGAGCTGATGGTGGCCCTCAGGGTCCATTACGGCGTTGACCGGTACGACACCACAAAGCTCACCTCCCTCTCAAAGCTCGTCCAGAGCTACTCGGGGGTAATCATGCCGAAGAATAAGGCCGTCATCGGCGAGAACGCTTTCGCCCACGAGTCAGGAATTCACGTGGCTGCGGTCCTGGAAGAGCCCCGAACCTACGAGCTGTACTCACCCGAGATGGTGGGGTCAGCTAGGAGGATAATAATCGGAAAGCACACAGGGGCCAGGGCCCTCAAATACATTACCAAGAAGATGGGGTACGACCTGAAAAGGGACGAGATATGCCTTCTGGCCGAGAAGGTGAAGAGGTGCAGCGAGTTCAAACGCCCCATATCCTGCGACGAGCTACGAAAGCTGATACACGACCTCGACATCGAGATAATCTACCCCGACCTCTAAAGATGAATGACAGCCGAAGGGTGCGGCCCGGCGCTTCGGATCGTCGGGTGTATCGCACCGCTCTGTAAGTCCTGATAATCAATCTGATTTTTATGGGGGCACTGTCCCATGAGGTCCCGCACCGTCCACTGGGTGCTTCGGGGCAGATCCAACAGCGCTGCTGATATGTACTCCAAGGCGATTGGGCTTCGACCTGGGCGAGATGCTGGCAGAGTACCGCGGGCACCGTGGACCCCATCCGGCGAGATCGAGGAGGAGACTCTGGAACGCCGCGGCTTTTCGTAAAAATCTTTAATACATTTGATGCTGAAGCTAGTTGATCAGAGGTCTGTAAAACCTGATGCAACCACCATCGTAAAATAGGGGGCAAAGGTTTCCTCAAGGGGCCGAACGGATCGGCCACATCTGATTTGGAGGTGGCAGTCGTGAGGATCAGGGTTTTTCTCAAGGTCTTCGGCACTCTGCTGAAGCTGATGGGGGCGTTGATGCTCATCCCCGCCGGAGTATCTCTTGTCTACGGCGAGATTGATGGGATGATAGCCTTCGTAGTCCCGGCCCTCTTCACCCTCGTCCTCGGGCTGGTTATTGAGCTGTTGGGTGACGAACAGGTCCTATCCAACAAGGAGGGGTTCGCCCTGGTGGCCTTCGGATGGCTGGGGGTGGCCATTGCCGGGGCTCTTCCCTACATCTTTTTGGGCCTCAGCCCGATAGACGCCCTCTTCGAGTCGATGTCCGGCTTCACAACAACGGGCGCAACCATCCTCGCTGAGGGTGGTGCCGACGGCTTTTGGATCGTAAACGCCACCGCCGCCAGCCACAGCCTGGGGGCGACCCTCGCCCATATGGCCTTCCAGAACGGCACCATAAGCACCGTCGTCGGTTCAGCCAACTTCACGGGATCGAACATATCGGCCCTCAACGACACCGTCCTCAACGCCACCCTCAACAGCACTCTTGTCGGAGGGCAGACCAACGAGGCCCAATTCAGCTCAACCCTGAACGGGCCGATGAATACCTACCGCGGCCTCCTCTTCTGGAGGAGCTTCACCCAGTGGCTCGGCGGGATGGGCATCATCGTCCTTTTCATAGCGATCCTACCAAACCTGGGCGTTGCAGGCCGCCAGCTCTTCAAGGCCGAGGTTCCGGGACCGACAGAGGACTTGATAAGGCCCAGGATCAAGGAGACGGCCAAGATCCTCTGGGGCGTCTACATGGTTCTCACGGCGGCCGAATTTCTGCTTTTGATGCTGGCAAAGATGCCGGCATACGATGCCATATGCAACACCTTCTCTACCGTCTCGACCGGTGGCTTCTCCCCAAGGGTGGAGAGCATAGCCTACTATAACGCCCTCGATTTCAACGCACCTCTCATAGAGGTGGTCGTGATCGTCTTCATGTTCCTTTCCGGGGCGAACTTCGCCCTCCACTACAGGACGATGTACGTTAACAGAAAGAGCCTGATCAGGGACCCGGAGTTCAAGTTCTACTCCCTTCTAGTCGTCCTCTCCATCATCATCGCCATCCTCATCGGCGGGATTGATAGCAGCTTCTCGACAGATGGCCCCAACCCCGAAGGGGTCGAGTTAGCGAGTCTCTACCTCAGGACTGCTGCCTTCCAGGTGGTCTCGATCATCTCCACCACGGGCTTTGCCACCGTTGACTTTGACTTGTGGACCGGCCCTGCAAAGCTCGTGCTGTTCATGCTGATGTTTACCGGTGCCTGCGCAGGATCGACGGCTGGAGGGATAAAGCTAGTTAGAATCCTCCTCACGATGAAGTACGGCCGGCGCGAGCTCTTCCAGGCCCTCCACCCAAAGGCCGTCATGGCGGTGAAGCTGAAGGGAAGCCCCGTTAAAGAGGACGTCTTCCACTCGATCCTGATATTCATCGCCATGTACATTCTGATATTTGCGATAGCCTCGGTGATCTTAGCTTCAATCTGTTCTCTTGCAGAGGATAAGACGACGCCGGAGGAGATCGTCTGCTTCGTCTCCGAAGATGGTGGGGATGGCCAGAAGATCGTCTGTTTCGGATCGGAGGGCTGGAGCGAGGCCGAAGAGGTCCTCGGCCTCACCCCCAAGGAGGGAGGGAACGTTGCATGTTTTGTCACCTCCGAGAACGCTGAAAAGAGGATAGAGGTCGACAGAAGGCCCCTCAATTTCTCTGAGGTCTACCAGAAGACGGGGGAAATAGTCTGCTTCAGGTCTGGCGACTACAGCAATATCGACATGGTGAGCGCCACATCTGCCGTGGCCGCGAACCTAGGAAACGTCGGTCCCGCCTTCAACCGGTTTGGCCCAACAGATGACTACTCGGAGGTTCCGGGCCTGGGCAAGCTCGTCCTGATCGTCTGCATGTGGATAGGGAGGCTTGAGATTCTGACGGTTCTGGTTCTGCTCATACCAGACTTCTGGAAGAATTGAGATGATGCTGGAGGTGTGTATTTGACAAAGAGGGGGAACGAAAGTTGAAAAGGGAGATGAGGATGGTAACCCTAAGCGAAAACTCAGCGGGTTTGAGGGGGGGCGTCCTCGCGGAGCACGGCTTTTCGGCCTATGTGGAGTTCGGGGACTTCAGGTTGATATTCGATTCAGGCCAGACTACCACCGCCGTTCACAACGCCGCCGTCCTCGGAATCGACATCGAGGGCGTCCCGATCGCCCTCAGCCATGGCCACTACGACCACACCGGAGGCCTGGCGAGTCTTCTCAAAAAGACTGGCACTGTGGCCGTATACGCTCATCCGGGAGTCTTTTCTTCCAGGTACTCTCAAAGGGGAGGATCCCTGAGGCAGAATGGGATTCCCTTCAAAAAAGAAGATCTGGAGAAGATGGGCGCCGGGTTCGATCTATCAAGGAACGCGCGAGAAATCCATCCCGGCCTCTGGCTCACTGGTGAAGTCACAAGACTGACCGCGTTTGAGCGGGCGAGCGAGGACCTGGTCATCCTCTCGGAGGATGGCGAGATCGCGATCGATCCCCTCCTCGACGACCAGGCCCTGGTCATAGTCCTTGAGAGAGGCCTATTCGTCCTGCTCGGATGCGCCCACTCGGGGATGATCAACACCCTGGAGCACGCAAGAAAGGTGACGGGCGTGGACACTATTTTGGGCGTTGCTGGCGGAACCCATCTCGGCTTCGGCGGAGAAAAGAAGCTTCCAAAGACGATAGAGGCGCTCCGAGGCTCTGATCTCGAGATCCTGGCACCATGCCACTGCACCGGCCTTCCGGCCGCCTCGGCTTTGGCGGCAGAATTCCCGGATCGTTTCGTCTTCAACAGCGTCGGAACGGAGATAGAGCTTTGATTCGACTTGGCTGATGGGCATTGAGGCTGATTGGCATCTAAAGATTAGGTGGCAGAGTCGCGCCTCGGACATATCCCCCTGACCACCACCAGGGAAACCCCTGGCTTTGCCAGCTCCTCTTTCAAAACCTCTCCGATCGAATCCCGATTTGCCGGAAGTTCGATGGTCCTGAACTCTTGAACGATCCGATCCAGAATCGGGGTTATATCAGGGACGGGCTGGCCACCTGTCATCGCCGCAACCCCGTTCTGGAGGAGGACCACCAGAACCTCTCTTTTGTTGTTCACCGAATCGATGAGGCCCTGAAGGCCGGAATGGGCGAGGGCGTAATCGCCGACGAGGGCGACCCCCTTCTCGCCGAATCCCGAGGCGACCCCCACCGAGGACCCGAGGCCGTAGACGACGTCCACGGCGTCCAGGGGCGGCCGAACTGCCCTGATGCTACACCCAGCGTCTCCTGCCACAGAAACTCCCAGGTTTCGAACGGCTTCATAGACTGGCCAGTATGGGCAGTCGTCGCAGACGTTCTTGGATCCGGGCCGGTCTTCGAACCTTTGAGGGGAGAAGCCGGGACCAGGCTGGGTGCCTGTGGCGATCAGTTCCAGGGCCCGCTCGAGGTCTTGCGATTCCATCCTTCCCCAGGGGAGGTGGCCTGTCGTCTTCCCGAAGATCTTATTGCATATCTGGAGCCGGGACTCGATGAATGGGGTCGGCTCTTCTGCGACCAGAACTCTATCGCGTTTTTCGACGAAATCTCGGATCATATCCCAGGGGAGGGGATGGGAAAAGCCCGCGACCAGCAGGGGAAATTTCTTCTTCAAATTCAGCACGAGGCTGGCGGGCCTTCCCGAGGCTATGATCCCCAGATCCTCGTCTGCATCTCTCAAGAAGTTGAGCGAAGAGGTGCTGGAGGCAAGCCTCATCTGAGGCAGGACATCGGTCCTGTACCTCTGGTGGCGCCCCTTCGAGGTCAGGTCCCAGATCGAACGGTCGAAGGTTCCGAATCTGCCTTTTTCCTCAACACGCTCTGGGCGGTGAACCGGGCTTGAGCTTGATTTTCGAGCTAGATCTTTAAACTCGAAGGTCGTCCTGACCATCACCGGGGCTCTGACCTTCTCGGATAGAGCGAAAGCCTCCAACAAGGCGGGGCGGAGACGTTCGGGGCCCGACGGGTCGAGGACTGGAACTTCGCAAAGGGGGCCGTAGTTTCTCACGTCCATCTCCGCCTGGGATCCCCTGGGTCCGACGTCTTCGCTCGCCAGGACCACGAGCCCCGCCCCGATGGTATGGGTCGGAGCTATCGAGAGAGGGTCGGAAAGGACATTCACGCCAAGGTGCTTCACCAGGACGAGAGATCGCTTTCCTGTGGCCGAGGCCCCCAGGGCCACTTCCATCGCTACTTTCTCGTTTACGTCCATCTGGGCTTTGTCGCCAAGGGCCGGGATGGCATCGGTCGCGGGATAGCCTGGAACGTAGACCCGGACCTCGACCTCGAGGTCTGAGAGGGCCATTCGGAGCACGTCAACGCCTGTCGGCCCGCTTTTCAGATCACCGCCGCTGTCGGCGTCCTTCCCGGACCCGTTTATCTTGGTCATGTAAGTTCCCAAACTCCCGCTTTCTGATCGGATCTCGTCTATGCCCTTCAGACCTCAGGCCTTACAGATTCTCCTGGCCTTGCGCAGAAGGGGATCGCAGCCAAGGCTCCTATTAGACCCTGACCGGCCAAGATGACATCCGTGCCGGTCTTTTTCGCGGTCTCGACCGCCAGCTCGTAGGGTATCCGTTCGGTCCTGCACAGGTGGGAATAGTCCATCAGGGGCGAGGGGTCAAACCCTCTGTAGACGACCATCCCGGTGTCGTTGGAGACGCTGTACCGTTCGAGAAGGTCCCTGAAGTCCGCCAGCATCCCGTCGGCCTTTCCCGGAAGAGCTGCGAACTCCACCGCCGTGGAGACGCAGTTCTGGGTCTTGGTGGGGACGGGGAAGAGCTGGATCAGAGCGTGGGAGACGTACCTCGCCTCGGGCCGGTCCACCTTGAGGGAGATGTTGTGGACCAATGACCAGGTCGCGCCCTCGGTCTTGGAATCGGTGTCGTCGACGCCGATGATGATCCTCTCTCTCCTGGGAAGGACGATCGTTCCCCGGCCAACCTTTCCTCCGCCGGACTCGGAGACTGTGCTACGGAGGACGTCGCCCGCCCTCGACCTGGAAACGGTGGCTCCAACACCGCCACCGCCGAGGCCCGCGTAGGTTATCTCGACCTCGTCCTCTTTCACCACCACCGATTCAAAACCCGCCGACCTCTTGGAGGAAGCAAGGTCCAGATCAGCCTTACCGGACCTCACAAGGTACCTGAACCACTCTCCCAGGGATCTGGAGCTGATGACGAGGGGCCCCTTCGAGTAATGGTAGAGGGACCAGGCCCCGCCTCCGTAACAGGAGGATCGCTCGAGTATCTCCACAGTCTCGCCGTCGGGGCTCACGACGGCGTGAATCTGCCTGTAGACCACAGCATAAGGATCGTCAAGACTGAGCACGCATAAACACCTCGAATGAACGCATGTAAATTATCAGTTTTCAGATATATGGAGTTCAGACTATAAGATCTCCGATTATGAGACCTCTGATCATGAGATCCCATATCATGAGATATTGCATAGTTGTATTTCAGACCGTCCGGTTTTCCTTGGCCGCTTCGCCCACCTCGATCTTCATGTACTCCCTCAGAACGACGGTGGCATAAGAGCCCGCTGGAAGGTCGAACTTGATCAGGGCAGATCCGCCATCCTCAAGCTCCCAAGCGGGGTCGAACCTCAGGAGGGCAGGCCTTCTATACCCGGGGGACCCCAGGTCCTGGTTCGCCTCGACCCTGAAGTCGGAGAAGGTCACTCCCTCTCCGGCCAAGACAGACCTCTCGATCTCGCCGGGAGCGCCATCTGCAAACTCCGATCGGTACCCGAATAGCGGAAGGGTTACAAAGGCCCTGCCCCTCTCCGCCAACCTGTTGACCGCCTCCAGGTTGGAGCTGTCCACCTTCTGGATCTTGTCGACGTTGGGAAGGCCTCCCTTCGAGAAGCAGACGACATCCCCTTCCACCGCGCGGTCGAGGGGAAGGCCGGATTTCATCCTTCTGGAGAGGATCCTGTTGAAGAGGAGCGACTGGTAGGCGTGGACGAAGAGCCTCTTCAGGTTCTTGGCGAGGACGTCGAAAGAGTGGGCCCAGTCGCCCTCCTCTTCCAGGAGTCGGCTCATCATCGCTCTCTCGTAACGGAGCCGGAGGGGATACTCTTTGAGGGCCCTTCTGAAATCCCGATCCTCCAAGAGCCTTGACCTCGCTAGCCTTGTCGTCTCGGGCTCGCCGGGAAAGGGGAGGGCAAGGTAAGTGAGGGCCGCTTTCTCCGGATCGCCCCTCACCAGGGCCTCGCCGACGAGGTGGGTCACCGGCCTCACCTCGCCGAACCTCTGAACCCCGAAGTAGTTAGGAAGGCCGCCGAGGGCCTTGATCTCCCTGGATACGCAGTCAAGACGGCGGGCCGTCTCCTCTTCGTCGAGGTCGATCTCCCTTATTCTCACAATGAATCGATTTCCCAGGAGGTCGCCAAGGGAGACGTCTCGGTTCGACCTTCCCAGGACCTTGATCTTCACGTCGGGAAGAGTTATTCGGTCGAGCTCTTTTTCGTCCAGGTTCATGATGCTCATCCGCTGCCTGGTGATGGCGTTCTTGTCCTTGGTCCCGGCCCAACCGAACCGTTTCTGGCTGATCTTGAGCTGGCGCGAGAGGTCCCTCACAAGATGATGGGTGTCCCAATCCTCCTTCTCAACCTCGAGGACTAGGCAGCGTCCGCCCTTGTAACTCCAGTCCTCGTAGATCTCCTCGACGATGAAGTCCTCGCTTTTCTGGCGAAGGCGCCCCTTGCATCCTGGCGAGTCGGTGGCGTAAAGCTCCATCCCGAGGGCCCGATCGAATTCCGAGGCCTCGATCATCTTCAATCCCCTCCACCGACCATCAGACGAGTTTCAGGTCTCCAGTGATCTTGTCCAGCTGGGTGTCCGAGGCGGGTCCGAGGCCCAGAGCGGTTACGGTTCCGGGTGGAATCTCGGTGAGGCCCGCGTCGATCACTATGGCGCTGGCGATCCCAGCCCTCTCCGCCTCCTCTCTCAGCCTGAAGATCTCCTGGAGAGTTGGAGCTTTGAGGACGATCTTTCTTTGACCCTCCTCTTTCCAG
>DUKF01000136.1 GCA_013329455.1 Methanotrichaceae archaeon
AGAATCATGCCCGAATACGTCAGAGGAAGTTTGAAACGTCTGGAAGAGGAAAAACTGTCGCCTCCCCAGGGGTCCGAGTCGTTCCAGCGGTCATCGCGACCGCCTTCTCTCTGCAATCCTGCCTGGAGCGATAACCTCTCAGTCCAGCCCGCTTTCGAACCCTCGATGAACTTCTTCAACCCGACCACACCTGATTAGATGTCTATCTTCTCGGCTCTCTCGTCTGGAAGAGGACCTACAAATAGGTGCTGGCGACCTGAATCATTCCACCACGTACTCTCCGTTCCGAAGGACAATCACGTAATCGGCGGAGTTCTTTAAGGCGACGGAGAAGCCCGGCTCCGCCCCGAAGATCACCGTCTCTTTTCCGTGCTCCATCGCCTTGAGAAGGACAGGCTTAAAGTCGGCATCCCTCGTGACGAGGGCGATGGTGTCTATGATTGGGCTGTAGATCATGTCCACCGCCTCGACTGCCAGTTTCACGTCGACGTCGCTGGTGCAGATCACAGGGTCAAACCCCTGGTTTTCCACAGCCTCCACGAGCTTCTCGGATGCGTACTGGTTGAGAAAGACCCGTCCAACCTTGATGTCGCCGTAGTCCTTTAGGATGTCTCTGATCTCCTCCAGGTCGATCTGGAACTCCTTTCTGAGCATGTTGGGCCCGTCAACCAGGAGGCCGATCTTCTTCCTCCCCTTCTCCTTCTTGGAGCCCAGATATTTCATTATGTGTTCGAAATGTATCGGCATCGGATCACTGGTCCATCTTACGTGAATAGTTGTTCGGGCATCGATCTGATATAATTTTCCGTCTTATGTCGACGAAAGAGGCCAGAAGAATGAATTAAAAGTGTCGGATCAGATGCCCACAGGATTAGAAGCAGTGAGCGGGGTTGCAGGTTCCCGCTCAGAGGTCATAAATCTTTTTCGCGTTCGTGGTGGTGGCTTTTGCCACATCTTCAGGCGGAAGCTCCTTTATCTTGGCGATCAGGTTCAGGGAGTCCAGAACGTAAGCGGGCTCGTTTCTCCCTTTTCGGGGCGAAAGAAAAGGGCTGTCTGTCTCGATCAAAAGCCGGTCGAGGGGCACTTGTCTTGCTAGAACCTGGTGCTGGGCGGATCTGCAGACGACCGTGGCGAGGGATATGTAAAACCCACGATCCAGTGCATCTCTCATCGTCCCGACCGTCCCGCTGTAGCAGTGAAAGACGACCTTAGTTAGGTCTTTAACCATCTCAAAGGCCTCGTCCTCTGCGAGCCTCGCGTGTATCACCTGGGGGAGGTCCAGCTCTCTCGACAAATCCACAACCTTTCGAAAGACCGCTATCTGTCGGTCCCTTCCCTTTTGGTCGGGACATCGGTAGTAGTCGAGGCCCGCCTCGCCGACGCCGATGATCTCCTTTGCATGAGCTCTGATCTGATCGAGGGTGGCATCAACCTCCTCGTTGGTCAGCTCGCCCAGGGAGTTCGGGTTGAGGCCCAGGGTTGCGTGAACAAAATCGTACTTTCGGGCGAGTTCCAGAGTTTTCCTGTTCGTCTTGAGGTCGATCCCGGAGTTGATCATGGTGGTCACCCCAGCATTGAGGGCCCTTTGGATCACCTCGTCTCTGTCCTTGTTGAAGTTCTTGAAGTCGAGGTGACAGTGAGTGTCTGTCACCTCGTATTTTTCATCGCTCAATTTTCGTCTTCCTCCAGTAACATGAGTCTATTTATGGCGTTGATCAGCGCCTCCACCGAGGCCATAACGATGTCTTCTCTTGCGGACCTCGCCGTCACCTTCCTTCCGAGGCGGCTATTTTCAACGCCGATCACCACCTCAGCGAGAGCGTCGGATCCGCCAGTTATCGCCTCGATCCTGAAGTCGCTTATCTTGACGGCGGTCTCATCCCCAAGGATTCCCCGAACAGCTTTAAGGGCTGCGTCGACGGGACCGACGCCGATGTCGGAGAGGACTTTTTCCTTGCCCCTGACGGTGGCCCGGACCGTGGCCGTCGATGTGAGGGTGTTTCCAGTCATCACAGCCAGCTCCTTCAGGATAACCGCCTGCTTCTCCTTGGCCAGCTCTCCGATGACGACCTCGGCTATCGTCTGGAGGTCGGCGTTCGTCACGCACTTACCCTTGTCTCCGAGGTCTTTCACCCTCTCCAGGATCTCCTGGAGCTGGCTATTGTTGGGAGTGTATCCCATCTCCTCAAGCGACTGTTTGACGGCGTGCTTTCCTGTGTGCTTTCCGAGGACGATCCTTCTTCGGTGTCCAACCATCTCAGGCGTCATTATGCCCGGCTCGAAGGTGTCGGAACGCTCCAAAACGCCGTGGCTGTGGATCCCGCTCTCGTGAGCGAAGGCGTTCTCGCCGACTATCGGCGCGGTCCTTGATATCCTGACCTCCGAGAGCCGCTCGACGAGCTTTGCAGTCTCGACGAGGTGGGGGGTGTGGATAGATGTCTTGGCCCCGTATATCGAGTGAAGGCACATCACAGTCTCGGCGAGGTTCGCGTTTCCCGCCCTCTCCCCAAGGCCGTTCGCCGCCACCTGGATCTCTCTTGCCCCCGCCTCGAAGGCAGCGAGGCTGTTGGCGACAGCGAGGCCGAAGTCGTTGTGGCAGTGGACATCGATGACCATATCCTTTGTGCTGTCGCAGATCTCCTTCACGAGCTGGTAGAAGTTCGTCGGAATCACGACACCGACTGTGTCGGGGATGTTGATTATGTCGCAGCCGACCTCTTCCACCGCCCCGAAGATCTCCTTCAAGAAGGGAAGGGGCGTTCTGGTGGCGTCCATCGCCGAGAAGAGGCAGGTCCTCCCGTGGTCCTTGACGTACTCCACGGCCTCCACAGACTGCTTTATGATCTCCTCGCGACTCTTTTTGATGGTGTGCTGGATCTGGATGTCGGAGGTCGAGACGAAGACGTGGACCATGTCAACATTGGCGTCGAGGGACGCGTCGATGTCCTTTATTATAATCCTGGAAAGACCGCAGACCTCTGCCTTCAACCCCTCATCGGCGATCCTCCTGACGGCCTCGAAATCGCCCCGAGAAGAGACTGGAAAACCTGCCTCGATGACGTTCACACCGAGCTTGTCGAGCTGCCGAGCGATGACGATCTTCTCCTCCGGTGTCAAGGAGACGCCGGGGGTCTGCTCACCATCACGGAGGGTGGTGTCGAAAATCCGAACTTCTTCTCCACGCAGTGCTTCGATGTTATAGAAAACGATCCCACGCAGATGATTCTTGCGTCATGAGTCTGGAGATGGGCCCAGCCCTATAAAACTTTTTGCCAGAAATGGGTTGTGCGCCCACCCCAAAGGGGTGGGCAAGAAGAGTTCGTCTCTCTTCTTCAGAGTTAGGACTCTTCGCCGGGAGCGTCTTCAGCAGAGGGCTCCTCTGCCGGAGCCTCTCCTGCCTCGCCCTCATCAGACTTCGACGGTGGGGATACCAGCTGCGAGGTCACGGTGGGGGTGAGTTGGTGGCTCTCTATGTAGCGGACCTCTTTGAGGTCGAGGAGCCTCATCGCCATCTCGGCGACACCACGCCTTATCATCGGCCACTCCTTGTAGTAGCTCATCTCCCAGGGGGAATCGATCTCGGCGATGTCGTCCTCCAGAATTTTGGCTTTGAGGTCGATCTTGGCGAAGATCTTGATCAGGTTCTCCAGCTTCTCTTGCCTGTCCTCGATCCTCTCGACGATGGTGTAGTCGTACTTGATGGTCTTGTCGGCAAGAACATGGTTGTAGTCGATCCTGGCCTTCCTCCCGATTACGCGGGTGAGGGTTCCCATCTTGCCGTCCACAGAAACCCGCATCCCTATCTGGGGCCTCTCCTTCTTGAATTTGGTAAGGGATATGAGCTCGACGTTCTCGGGGTCGCGAACTCCGTAGGCCTCCTCGGGGAGCACCTCCACGCTTCCTGAACTTCCGATCTCCTTTCCGATCAGCTCGTCCTTAAACCCCGCCACCACGTCCCCGGATCCGACCACTATCAGGGTGGGACCGTACTCGACCCCATCCTCGTAAATGTCGTTTTCCGTTGCCACATCCCGGTTCGTGGTGGATATCACCTGGCCATCGACGCTCTCGGTGTAATCTACCTTGATGAAATCGCCATCGTTTACTGTCATCTTGAACTCCGTCCTTGGAAGGATAACTAACTCAGCAGCCTTTCAGCCTTCTATATTAAGTAGTCTGCTATCTTCTCGGTGATGGGCTGCTCGCAGTAGACGCACCTCAGCACCACAGGGTTTTTGCTCTTGACGAGAAGTTGGGACTTGATCGGCTCGTTGGTGTTGGATATGCATGATGGGTTCGGGCACCTCAAAACCCCAACAATCAGGTCAGGCATGTCGACGGTGTACTTCTCGACGACCTGGCGGTTTCTGATGATGTTGATCGTCGCACCGGGCGCGATCATGGTGATTTTGTTTACCTCCTCCTCTTCAAGCTCCCGGTTCTCCACCTTGACGATGTCTTTTTTGCCGGATCTTCGGCTGGTCACGTTCATCAGGACGCTTATCGTCGCCTCGGTAGTCCTGTCTATCCCCAGGATCTTGAGGACGTTCAGGGCCTGGCCCGCGGGGATGTGGTCGATGACGGTCCCGTTCCCGATGGGGGTAACCCTCAGCTTCATCTCAATCTCAGTCAAGGCGATCACCTATAAGCATCTTGAGAAGGGCCATCCTCACCGGCACGCCGTAGAAGGATTGGCTGAAATAGACGGCATGGTCGGTTTCGTCCACCTCGGGAGCGATCTCGTCAACTCTCGGTAGCGGATGCATGATTATAAGCCCGTCTCTGACCCCGTCCAGATTTTCGGGGGCGATCCTGTAACTTTTGGCCACCTTCTGGTACTCGTAGGGGTCCGGGAACCTCTCTTTCTGGATCCTGGTGACGTAGAGGACGTCTACATCCCGGATCACCTCGTTCAGATCGTGGGTCTCGCAGACTGAGGTCCCTTTGCCTGCAAGATCCGATTTGATCTGTGCGGGCATCTCAAGGGTTGGGGGCGAGACGAGGGTTATGTCGGCTCCGTAGAGGGCCAGAGCGTAGGCGAGGGAGTGGACGGTTCTGCCGTACTTCAGGTCGCCGACGAGGGCGATCTTGAGGTCCTCAAGGTGGCTCTCCTTCCTTATCGTGTAGAGGTCGAGGA
>DUKF01000221.1 GCA_013329455.1 Methanotrichaceae archaeon
GGGTTGCACTCGGGGATCATCAGGGGAACGTCCGCGTCGAAACGGTAGGCGCTGGCGTTGCTGGCCACGGCAAACCCGGCCTTTGCGAAGTTGGCTTCGACCTTCTTCGCCTCGCCGGTGGGAAGGGCAGAGAAGACGACGTCTGCTTCGACTTCCTTAGGATCAACGTTAACAACTCCCATCTCTCCGACCTCTGGCGGTAGCTCGTGCTCCAGCCGCCACCGTGCCGCTTCGCGGTACTTCTTGCCCGCGCTCCTCTCAGAGGCCGCAAGGCTTGTCAGCTCAAACCAGGGGTGGTTCCAAAGCTGTTCGATGAAACGCTGCCCTACTGCACCTGTAGCTCCAAGAACGCCTGCTCTAATTTTGGCCATTCAGAATCACCTTGAACGTAGCGTTTTTTTGGTGTGGACTTGATATATATGCCTTCTCTGAAAAAGGGTTTGAATCCGGCTCGTTTCCAGAGTTTGGGCCAATATCACCGGAAAACGAGATCTATCTCCCTCTTCGCCCCCCCACCATTCGCGACCCCTCGAGCGAGGAATTCGTCGGCATTCGGTCAAAGATGCGGGAGAAGGACTGGGATGCAACGCGGGTGCAGAACATTTGAATGTTATATTCCAGCCAGCATCAGCATGAGGTGACTGGAGAATAATCGGAAGGAAGTTTGAAATTGACGCTCATCGCCTCGTGCGCCCTCAGGGCTTGCCCTGCCCCTGGAGCCCTGCCGGTTGCGATGTATCTTTTCAGATCGCTCCAGGCGATATCAACATCCCTGGGCAGCTTGATGCATTTTGGCACTTGGTGATGCCCTTTGTTCATGGCCGCCATACATCCTCCGCCTGTGCTCTTTCTACAAGCACATCGAAGACGGCAAAAGGCAACCGTTTTCAGCAACACTTTTCCAACATCGATCGAGTAAGGCGGCTCCGCCACCGACCGGGCGTAGACCGCAGCGGCCATGGCGAAAAAGGAGAGGTTCTCTATCGTCGCTTCCGACCACATCTTTGAGAGATACTTCATCACTCTCGGGTTGATCTCGATTTTGGCCTGCTCCACAAGCGCCCGGTAACCTCTTGCCGTGGGCATCAGCAGAGTCTGATCGAACTCGAACTCCTTTTCGGTCGCCCGGCTGTCCACGAGCTTCACGAACCTGTGGCCGTACCTCTCAGCGTAATCGTACATCGGGACCTCGTCAGATGAAAGAAAAAGAAGGTGGGCATTTTATATCAGGTTTCTGAGGCGCAATGATCGGACCGATGGACGAGAGCGAAAGGATGAAGTCCCCTCAGCGAAATCTTCATTGCGGAATGGAGAGGAGGATGCCGAAACGCCGGAAAACAACAGCGAGATTGAGACGAGGTTGTGGGATGGGGCCGACGAGCTGAGGGCGAACTCGAAGAGGGACGAGGCATGACGACGAATCGCACAAGTGAATACCTCGTCGGCCTCGTCCATGAGCTCTGCAAGCAGCCCACCGAGACGGAATGGGTTGAGTTCAAGCAAAACAACGACAGCCCCGAGGAGATCGGCGAATATCTGTCGGCACTGGCCAACTCGGCGGCTCTGCACGGAAAGAGTTCAGCGTACCTGGTATGGGGGATCGACGACCGCACGCACGAGGTCGTCGGCACAACCCTCGTTCCGGCCGCAAAGAAGGTCGGCAACGAAGAGCTGGAGAACTGGCTGCTTCGCTTGCTGGAGCCCAAGATCGACTTTCATTTCTATCCTGTCGAGGTTGACGGCAAGTCGGTCGTTCTGCTGGAAATCGAGCAGGCTTTCCGCCATCCTGTGCGCTTTTCGGGGCAGGAATACATCCGCATCGGCTCGTACAAGAAGAAGCTGAAGGACTTCCCGGAGAAGGAACGGGAGCTGTGGCGGATCTTCGATAAGACGCCTTTCGAGGATGGCGTCGCTGCCGAGCGCTTGCCCGCCGACGAGGTACTGCGGCTGCTGGACTACCCGGCCTACTTCGACCTGCTGGAGCTGCCCTTGCCCGCTAACCGAGACGGCATCCTGGCGGAACTGGCGGATGACGGCCTGATCCTGTCCTGCGAAGCGGGCGGCTGGGACATCACGAACCTGGGCGCGGTGCTCTTCGCCAAACGACTGGACGACTTTCGCTCGCTCCAGCGCAAGGCGATGCGAGTGATCCAGTACCGCGGCACGGGCCGCCTGGAGACGCTAAAGGAAGAGGTCAGAGGCAAGGGCTACGCCAGCGGCTTCGAGGAACTGATCGAATTCATCAACGGTCTGCTACCCTCCAACGAGGTGATCGGGCAGGCGCTGCGCAGGACTGTGCCAATGTTTCCTGACCCTGCGGTTCGGGAACTGGTGGCCAATGCGCTGATCCATCAGGACTTCTTCGTCACCGGCGCAGGGCCGATGGTGGAGATCTTCGACGACCGCATCGAAATCACCAACCCTGGCGAGCCGCTGGTGGATACTCAGCGCTTCGTGGATACGCCGCCGAAGTCCCGCAACGAGGTGCTGGCGTCCCTGATGCGCCGTGTGGGCATCTGCGAGGAGCGCGGCAGCGGAATCGACAAGGTCGTGTTTCAGGTAGAGTTTTTCCAACTCCCGGCGCCACTCTTCGAGGTGCTGGAGAGGTTCACGAGGGCCGTGCTTTTCGCCCACAAGGCGCTGTCCGCCATGGACAAGAACGATCGCGTGCGAGCCTGCTATCTACACGCCTGCCTGAAATACGTGAATCGGGATTATCTGACCAACACGTCTCTACGAGAACGGTTCGGGATCGAGGAGAAAAATATTGCAACGGCTTCACGGCTCATCAAAGAGGCTGTTGAAGCGAGTGTCATCGTTCCGTATGACCCGGAGACCTCGAAAAGGTATATGAAGTACGTTCCCTGGTGGGCAAGCGTCCGTGTGGGTGGTCCGGAGAGTGACTGAGGGGCGGGTCCCATTTGACGGCCATTTGATCGAAGCAGGTCTGTAATAGCTGTGAGCGTGCTTCTATGTGCTTGCTTTTCAGCATGCTACGGCCACAGAGTTCGCCCAGGGCGCTCATTTGATGGCTATTTGATGGCACTGGCTGCACCGTCGTTTCAAAGGCCTTCAGAATGAATATCAACACTTGCGAGAAGGGCCTCGAACGGCTGATCTGCACGGCAGTGACTGGGTACTCCCTGTTGTGATCCAACGCCAGCACAGCCGGGGACGATGCTCGAAACGATCGCCCCTTAGGCGGCAACGTCTGGCTCTGCTGAGTGTTTCTTCAATTTCTGCTAACTAAGGAACGAAAAGACGCGGATTGGGAAATTCGAGATGGGGTCGAAGCCGGATGGATGGGGCGGAAGAGTCCGAGCCGCCCTAGTGGTTCGGCGACCGGGCTACTAATTTTTCTGAAAATTTACACCACACATTATTTATAAATCTCCTCTGTTGACGCGCCGGGATAAGATTATATGCGAATAACGATCTCACGCCTTTCTCATGCCGGGCAGAATATCCAACAGCTACGCCTTCATGGGATCTAAAAAGCCCCTCATTGGAAAGACGATTCCAGATATGTTCGATGAGATCGCGGAAAAGTACCCTGACAACGACGCCATCGTCTCAATTCACCAGGGACTACGATACACCTACCGAGAGCTGCAAGAAGAGGTCAACCGCGCAGCAAAGGGATTTCTGGGCCTGGGGCTGAAGAAGGGCGACCGTCTGGCGGTTTGGGCGACGAACATCGCTGAGTGGATCATCTGCCAGTTCGCCACGGCCAAGGTCGGCATCATCATTGTGAACATTAACCCGGCCTACAGGACCCACGAGCTGGAGCACGCCCTCAAGCAGTCCGAGACCATGGCGCTTTTTCTGATTGACAGGTTCAAGACCTCCAACTACGTCGATATATTCTACCAAGTCGCCCCGGAGGCGATAGAGAGCAAGCCCGGCAAGATATCCTGCGAAAGCTTACCATACCTCAAGACGGCAGTTCTGATCAGGGGCGACAAGCAGCCTGGCATGTACACCTGGGAAGAGGTCTTGAAGATGGGCGAAGAGATCCACGACGACGTCTTGCGGGAGCACCAGGAGGATCTTGACTTCGACGACCCCATCAACATCCAGTACACCTCTGGGACCACCGGCTTTCCCAAGGGCGTTGTCCTCACCCACCACAACATCCTCAACAACGGCTACTTCATCGGCGAGTGCATGAAGTTCACCGACCAGGACCGGCTCTGCATCCCCGTCCCATTCTACCACTGCTTCGGCATGATCCTCTCCAACATGGCCTGCATGACCCACGGCGCGACGATGGTCCTCCCGGCCGAGTACTTCGACCCCGTATCCACCCTTTCGGCCGTCGAAAAGGAGCGATGCACAGCGCTCCACGGCGTTCCCACCATGTTCATCGCAGAGCTTGAGCACCCCGATTTCGAGAAGTTCGACCTCTCAAGCCTTCGGACCGGCATCATGGCGGGCTCCCCCTGCCCGACGGAGTACATGAGGAAGGTTTGCACCCTCATGAACATGAAAGAGGTTGTCATAACCTATGGCCAGACTGAGGCCTCCCCCGGCATCACCATGTCTTCGACCGACGACTCCCTGGAACGGAGGGTCTCGACCGTTGGAAAGCCCATGCCCCACACAGAGGTCAAGATCGTGGACCCAAAGACCGGCAAGATCTCACCCCAGGGTGAGACCGGGGAGATATGCGCCCGGGGCTACCCCATCATGAGGTGCTACTACAACAATCCCGAGGCCACCAACAAGGCCATCGACAAGGAGGGGTGGCTTCATACCGGGGACCTGGGCATCCTGGACGATGAGGACTACTGCAAGATAACAGGCCGGCTCAAGGACATGGTAATCAGAGGCGGCGAGAACATATACCCGAGGGAGATCGAGGAGTTCCTCTACACCCATCCGGAAGTAAGCGAAGTCCAAGTGATCGGCGTTCCAGATGCCAGGTTCGGCGAGGAGCTGATGGCCTGGATAAAGCTGAAGGAGAACCAGACCCTCACCGCCGATGACGTCAAGCTCTTCTGCGAGGGCAAAATCGCCCACTTCAAGATACCAAAATACATCAAGTTCGTCGATGACTTCCCCATGACCGTCACCGGCAAGATCCAGAAGTACAAGATGAGGGAGCAGTCCATAAAAGAGCTGGGCCTCGGCGAGGTGGCGAAGGTGGATACGGCCTGAAGCCACGAACCGCAGTCTTTTTTTTTCAATTTCAGAAAGTTTCGAGCAGGCCAACGCCAACGCCAGCGAGGCGAAGGAAGGCGGGGGCGTTGGCACGAGCGAAGGATTGCCCGCTCACTTTCCGCCGTAGCTTCGGACGTGCTCCCAGGCTCGGTGGAGCTCGGGTGCCCGCTCGCTTTTTGCGTAGATCGAGACATCTTCCCGGCCATAGAGCTCTCGATCCGCCCCGACCGGGCAGACCTTGATGCAGATCCCGCAGGGGGAGATTCCCCGCCGGTTCAGCTCTGCGCTGTAAATGGAGCAGGCCGATTTGTCGGTCAGGCCCTTTGGGTAGTCCCTCTCGTCGATGGCCCGGGCAGGGCACATCCGAACGCAGCGCATGCATCGAACGCAGAGGTCGTCGGTCAGGAGGGGGTCGGGGGGAAGTTCGGCTGCTGTGAAGACGGAGCCGAAGCGGACCCTGGGGCCGTATTCGGGCGTTAAAAGCACGTTGTTCACGCCGAAGGATCCAAGCCCGGCAAGATAGCCTGCGTGCCTGTGGCTGAAGAATGCAATCGGGTTTTTAAGGAGTGTCTCGATGCTTGCGTATCCGTCCCTGGGCACGAAGACTGATGGGTAACCCCTCTCGGAGAGGAAGTTTGACAGTCGGTAGGTGTACTGGTCCAAAAGGGTGTTCACGGTCCTGTAAAGCTCCCTGTAGTAAATCGAGGGAGAGGTCTCAAGCACCGGAAGAGAGATCGGAAGGCCTATTACGACCACTGACTTCGCCTCGGGGTAAATCGACTGGGGGAAGAACTCCTCGGGCATCCAGGGCTCGAAGGGCGGCGTCGCCCATCGCTCGACACTGGCGACCCCCACCATCGGTATATCCATCTGGCGGCACTTTTCCAGGAGGGCTCTTTTCAGATCTTCGCTCATCGGTGATACTATATTCGGATGTGGTGATAAAAGGATCTACCGGGCGGCGCTCTACTGGTTCCCCACGCATCCCTGCCACGCTGTCGGTGTTGGTGGATCGGGGTGCAGGAAAATCCCGGCCGTGCGCTCGGGGGTGGGCGCGTAGCCAGTCTCGCATCACCTCTGCAATTTCCTCGCGAACGAGACGATGAAGGCAACCCTCATAAACGTCCCGATTACTGCTTCAATTCCTGTCACTATTTTATAATATCCAACGGGATTATAAAGGGCATAACCAGGGGTCGCAGAAGTTGTGCAGCGACCCAACATTTGGTTGATGTTTCACCGAGAATACGAAAACGCGGACTCAATTTAGCTCAAGTTTGAAAGTGGAACATGCTTGGTCAGGATCAATAACAAAAACGTTAGCTGACAACTTCATTAAGATCCGCTCCACAAAACATCAACCAAATTGGAAGTCAATACCAAAAGTTTCGCCCACATCCTCAGAAAAGTTTTTAAATGATCTTGGATAATAATCTAGTTTATTGTTTTAGGAGAGTGAGAGAGTTGAGAAAAAGTTTGCTTTTGGGGCTCGCCCTGGTGGTGAGCGTGATAGCCCTAAACGGAAACGCTTTGGCAGTCGCCTTAGATACGGAAGCTGCTGCAAGCCATGTGAACGCTGCAACTGGAAACAGCGAGAGCGCCCTCCTTTTGGTCTCGGTCATGGATCCGAAAGGGGCTCCAGTGAGTGGTCTTGGTCCGTCCAACTTCAAAGTTGACGCCACCATCGTTGCGCCCGGAGGGGCTCTCGTTGACATAACAGAAGCCAACGAGGCTTCAAGGGCACCTGGATTCTACATAATCGATGTTGTGCCCACGACCTTCAAGGGAACCCAGTATACCTGGAAAACCGGAACCTACCTCTTCGCCGTAACCGTCACTAAGGGCGGAGATAGGGGCCAGTCGATAGCGGAAATGGAGATATAAAGCGTATCCGGGTAGACCTACGTTTGCTGATTCTGGCGGCGCTGGCGATGCCAGCCGAGGCTGATGAGGTCGGCTATCTCACTCGGTTCTGCTCTCCAGACCGCCATACCCTTTGATCCGCTCTTTTTTTGCCAGGTCCTGGAAACGCCTCTGGATAACAGGTTTAACATTTGACTTAACTTCAGGTTAACTATTTTGACTTCTCGTTTAACTTCTGGCTTTATCCCTAATATGCTATCGATTTGATCTATCAGCTCGTTTTTATCTGGCACGATTAGGGCGATTATGCACCCCATCGGATCTTTGACGTTAAAATACTGGGAAAATTCATCACGTAAGATATAGGTTTTGGATTACCTCGCAGTAGATCATGGCAGCCTGTCACAAAGTCTCTGTAGCCTGAAGGCCAAGTCTAACACTCTCCAGTATCGCCTCTAAAATGAAAATCGGCCGCCAATTCGGAGGTGGTGAAAAAAGGATCTGCCGGGCGGCGCTCGGCCTTATAAAAGTCGAAAAGTTATTTCATTTGACGAGAGAAGCCAGCAGGTCGTCCACGCTGTTAAACCTCTTGCAGTGCCCCATTTGGCACTCCTTTTCGGCCAACAAACAGCTCCTCCGCTATGAACTCCTTGCTGAATTCGCAGCTGGAGTCGGAGGCGTGCAAGTCGGCTTCATCTCGGCGAGCT
>DUKF01000131.1 GCA_013329455.1 Methanotrichaceae archaeon
TTCCTATTGCATCAAAATCGAACCAATATTTTTCACCTAGTTCATAACAAATGTGTTTAATATAATTAATACGATCTACATCTCTAAGGAGCTTTCGCCGAGAATCTGGAACCAACTAAATATGATAACGAATTTTATATGCGCAATGACTCGCTTTTCTCAGCTCGATCATCCATACAGAATACGCAACAATCCTTAAGTCGTTTTCTTGACCATCCCAACCGCAGCAAGCTGCGGGGTATTCAATTCAAAATAAAACAAGATGACAAAACGAAAGTAATATCTAGCTGCATGTGAGAACTGGGTGGAGAATTGGCTGATCTCTTCCCCGTTTTCGGCGGGAGGGCTAGCTTCGATGGAAGCCTATCACGACTGGTGAATTTGGAGAAGATCAAATGGCAGAAGAGGGAGAGATGGAGGTGAAGGTAGAGGAAGGAGAAGGCGACAGGCGGGCCGAAGAGAGCGAATCTTTCAAAAGCACGCTGCTTCCAGTCATTCTTGGATTGATAATCGACCTTATAGTGGACACGTTCTCCGGCCTTTCCGACTCCGCAAAGATGATGGTCATCGTCGGGCTTGGTGTGGTCTACTCGGGGGCCGAGCTTGCTGGCAAGCGCCCTAAGAGGTTTAGCATCTCATCCAAGGCTAAAACCCTCATGACGATGGCTTTCATAATCGCTGTCCTTCTCATCCTGGTTGCAGCCATCATCCTGGGGCTCAGCCTCGTGACCACGGCCTTCCTCGTGGGATGGACGATCCTCATGGCCTTCACCTTGCGCTTCGCCCAGAGCATACCCGAAGGGAGCGTGGTGCCTAAGGTGGCCCTGACAAGAATTGCGGCCTTCACCCTCGGAGCGGCCCTGAGCATCGGCGGGGCTCCGCTGGTCGATCAGATCATAGAGGGGCCAGCCCACCTGACTATCGAAAACAACTGCGACCAGCACCTCAGATACGAACTGCTGGGTATAAGCATTCCTCCCGGTGGGTCTCAAACCCTGGAGATCCCGGGGATCACCGTCAACGTAGAGCATAGAGGGGATTGGATATCCGTCAGCGGATCTTATGGCCCGGATGTGACCTTTCCCGTGACAGGCAGCTATGATCTAATCGTCGACGATAGGCCCTTGAGGCCGGGATATTCCAGAAGCATAGATCTTGGGGACGGCGAAGATCACCACCTCATTATAAACTGCAGGTGAAATTTCGATCGTTCGGCAACCTCCAATCATATTTTTCCATCGACGCTCCTAAATCCCTCGATCGGATTACGGCACTGTGAGAACCTATTAATCTTATCAGCTCAATAACTGTATTAAAAATGACAAGGGTGGTTTTGGCCGATGGGATTCGAACACGTCGAGGGGGAAAACCGGGGGAAGATAACGCTCTACGCCCTCAGCACCTGCGTCTGGTGCAAGAAGGTCAAAAAGCTCCTCAAGGATCTGGGAGTGGAGTACAGCTACATCTACGTCGATCTTCTTAAGGGGGACGAAAGAAAAAGAACGCTGGCGGTGGTGAAGGGGCACAACCCGAACACCTCATTTCCCACCACGGTCATAAACGACGATAAGTGCATCGTCGGGTACAAGGAGAAGGAGATAAAGGAGGCACTTGGACTATGACCAATTTTGAACCATCTTCTGAGGAGGTGGAGACCCTCCGCGAGCAGTTGGACAGGGAGGCCGAGGAGACAGGCTACCACCTGAACCCCGACCTCGATTTCACAAAAGACCCAGTTCGGGGCCTTCTGGTAAACGGGAAGCGTTACGGCTACCATTCCTGCCCCTGTAGGCTCGCCTCCGGAGACAGGGATGAGGACCTGGACATAATATGCCCCTGCGATTATCGTGACCCGGATCTGAACGAGTACGGTGCCTGCTACTGCGCCCTATACGTATCTGAAGAGATCCTGGCCGGCAAGCGAGTGCTTGAGTCAGTTCCCGAGAGGCGACCATCACCCGAAGAGCGGGAGAAGGCGGCACGGGCCCTTTCCGTCCCCTCCAGCGAATCGATCTCCTCGCTTTCATACCCTGTCTGGAGGTGCAAAGTCTGCGGATACCTCTGCGCAAGAGACGAGCCTCCGGAAGTCTGCCCCATATGCAAGGTCAAGATGGAGCGGTTTGAACGATTCATCTGAAGGGACGAGCTGATAGACGCAAAAGAGCCCCGGAGGAAAGTGGATTTTGGCAGAAGGGGATCAAGAGAAGGCCGAGCTCAAGATATCGGGGATGATGTGCGCCACCTGCACGTCCACCGTCGAAGACGCCTTGAAGGAGGTTGAAGGGGTCGCCGGGGCCAGGGTGAACCTGGGAACGGAGACCGCCTCCGTCGAGTACGATTCCTCGAAGGCGAAGCTTGCAGACCTTGAAAGGGCCGTGGAAGAGGCGGGGTACGGCGTCGTGAACGAAAGGGTCGCCCTGAAGATCGGCGGGATGATGTGCGCATCCTGCGTCTCCGCCGTGGGGGATGCGATCAAGGAGGTGGAGGGTGTCCTCGACGTCAACGTCAACCTGGGGGCCGAAAGGGCCTACGTCACCTACAACCCGAAGGTCGCCTCCGTCGTCGAGATGAGAGGAGCGATCGAGGAGGCTGGATACCAGTACCTTGGCGTCGTGGGAGAGGAGAGCGAGGAGAGCGAAAGAAGGGAGCGAGAGGCGACAGAAAGGGACCTTCGGGATAAGAGGCGCAGGATCCTGGTCGGTTTTACCGTCGGGGCTTTCCTGATGATTCTGGGGAAGGCACCCATCGCCATACCGGTTCCTATGCCCTATCTGATGCTCATCATATCGACCCCCGTGTTCATCTACCTGAGCTACCCGATATTCTCGGCCGGGTACAGGGCCCTTCGTCACCGGAGCCTGACGATGGACGTCATGTACTCCATGGGGATCGGGGTCGCCTTCGTTTCGAGCCTGATGGGAACTTTCAGAATCATTCTGACCCCACAGTTCATGTTCTACGGGACCGCCGTCTTTCTTGCAGCCTTTTTGACCCTTGGAAGGTACCTTGAGACGAAGGCCAAAGGGAGGACTTCTGAGGCGATCAAGAAGCTGATGGGCCTTCAGGCCAAGACCGCGACCGTCCTTCGGGACGGCCAAGAGGTGGAGGTGGCGGCCGAAGACCTCCTGGCTGGCGACGTGATCCTGGTTCGGCCCGGGGAGAAGGTTCCCGCTGACGGCGTCGTCCTCAGTGGCGAAAGCTACGTCGACGAGTCGATGATCACCGGTGAGCCGATCCCCGCCCTCAAGAAGAAGGGCGACGAGGTCGTGGGAGGAACCCTCAACAAGAACGGTGCCATCAGGTTTCAGGCCTCAAAGGTCGGAAGGGAGACGGCCCTCGCCCAGATCATCGCCCTGGTGGAGGAGGCTCAGGGGTCGAAGCCTTCGATCCAGAGGCTGGCGGATAGGGCAGTCGCCTTCTTCATCCCCGCAGTCCTGACGATCGCAGCCGCAACGTTCCTCCTCTGGCGCTTCGTCTTAGCGGATCTTGCCCCCGGAGATCCGCTCCTTTTCGCCCTCACCGCCACGATATCGGTTTTGGTGGTGGCATGCCCCTGCGCCCTGGGCCTAGCAAGTCCCACTGCCATCACCGTCGGACTCGGCCGGGCCGCAGAGCTCGGGGTCCTCGTCAAGAGCGGCGAGGCCCTCGAAGTCTCCGAGAAGATCGATGCCGTCGTTTTCGACAAGACTGGGACCCTCACAGTCGGAAGGCCCGAGGTGACCGACCTTCTCGGATTCGGCATCGGCGAGACGGAACTTCTCCGGATTGCTGGAGGGATCGAAGCGAATTCAGAACATCCTCTCGCCGAGGCGGTGGTGAGAAGGGCCAGGGACGAAGGTCTGGACTTGTCCGAGACAACCTCCTTTGAGGCCTTGGGCGGCAAGGGTGTCCTCGCCCGGATCGAGGACGAGGATGCGGTCGTTGGAAACAGGATTCTTCTCCGTGAGATCGGAATCGAGATCCCCGAGGAGTCTGAAAAAGCCGCCCTCCACCTCGAGGAGGGGGGAAAGACCGCCCTTCTAGTGGCCCTCGACAGGAGGGTCGTCGGCGTCGTTGGCGTCGCTGACACTCTCAAGGAGAACTCCAAGGAGGCGGTCGCAAAGCTCAAGGAGATGGGCTTTGAGGTTCTGATGATCACCGGCGACAACCCCCACAGCGCTGGAATCGTGGCGAAAGAGATAGGGATCGAGAGGGTTCTCGCTGAGGTTTTGCCCCAGGATAAGGCCCTGGAGATAAAGAGGCTCCAGGAGAAGGGGATGGTTGTAGCCTTCGTCGGGGACGGGATCAATGACGCTCCGGCCCTCGCCCAGGCCAATGTAGGGATTGCTATCGGAAGCGGAACTGATGTCGCCATCGAGAGCGGTGAGATCGTCCTGATCAGGGACGACCTGATGGACGCTGTGGCCGCGATCCAGCTCAGCAGGAAGGTGATCGCAAGGGTGAAGCTGAACCTCTTTTGGGCCTTCGCCTACAACTCGGCCCTGATCCCGGTGGCGGCAGGGGTGCTCTACCCCTCTTTCGGGATCGTCTTCAGGCCGGAGTTTGCGGGGCTCGCCATGGCCCTAAGCTCAGTGACGGTGGTCACTTTATCCCTGATGCTGAAGAGCTACGTCCCTCCTGCGAGGAGGGCGAAGAGCTGAACGGGGAAAAGGTGAAATGTCAGTTATTCGATGATGTTTTGGAAGTGAAAGTTTTGGCGATAGATCCGGTATGCAAGATGACGGTCGACGAGACGACTGCCAAGTTCAAGACCGACTACAAAGGAAGCACCTACTACTTCTGCGCCCCGGGGTGCAAGAAGGCCTTCGAGAAGGAGCCCGAAAAGTATCTGGAAAAGTGAAATAGCTCGAATTTCGAAAAACCGTTTTTCATAGGTGTCATTACATGAAAAATTACGACCTCATCGTCATCGGTTCAGGCGCCGGGATGATCATCGCATCTAGGGGGATCAGGGCCGGGATGAAAGTCGCCCTCGTGGACCACGGGCCCATGGGCGGGACCTGTCTCAACAACGGCTGCATCCCCTCGAAGGTCCTGATCTACCCAGCGGACGCGATCAGGGCCCTCGAAGCGGCGAAGGCTGTCGGGGTGGAGGGTCGCGTCGAGAAAGTCGACTTTGACCTTATAATGAAGCGGATGCATTCGATCGTCGACGAGGGGAGGCGCGGGATGGAGAAGTCCGCCGAGGGCACTGAGAACCTGGACTGGTACAGGGGCTGGGGCGAGTTCGTCGGCGACCTCGAGATGAAGGTGGGGGAGGAGACTATCACCGCCCCAAAGATCGCCATCGCCTCGGGGTCGAGGGCTCTGGTTCCGCCGATACCTGGCCTGGAGGAAGCGGGATACCTCGACAACATCTCGGTCCTCGCGCTGAAGCGTCCTCCCAAGAGCCTGACGATCCTGGGTGGAGGTTACATAGCCTGCGAGTTCGGCCATTTCTTCTCCGCCGTGGGAACCGAGGTCACGATCCTTGGGAGAAATCACCATCTTCTCAAAAATGAGGACACCGAGATCTCCGATATCGTGAAGACGCGGCTCTCAAGGCATGTCAACGTCAAGACGGGCCACGAGGTGGTGAAGGTCGAGTGGGAGGATGGAAAGAAGGTCGTATCCGCCCTCGACAGGGATGCTGACGAGATCAGGGAGTTTGCTGCCGACGAGGTGATGGTGGCCCTTGGAAGAAGGTCCAACTCCGACATCCTGAAGCCCGAGAAGACCGGGGTCGAGGTCGACAAGCACGGCTGGATCGTGGTCGACGATTACCTTGAGACGACGAGACCAGGGATCTGGGCCATCGGGGACGCCATTGGAAAGCACATGTTCAGGCACACCGCCAACCGCGAGGCAAGGCTTGCCTGGATGAACGCCTTCGGCGACGAAAAGGAGAAGGTGAAGGAGAAGGTCGACCGTCACGCCATCCCCCATGCCGTCTTCACCTACCCCCAGGTCGGAGGCGTCGGCATGACTGAGGCGGAAGCGAAAGCCGCCGGTTACAAGATCCTGGTGGGAAGGGCCGAGTACGGAGACGTCGCCAAGGGGTACGCCATGGCCGAGGAGGAGAGCCTGGTGAAGGTGATCGTCAACAAGGATGACAGCAGGATCTTGGGATGCGCCATCGCTGGCTCCGAGGCCTCGGACCTGGCCCAGCAGGTCGTCTATTTGATGAACGCCGGAGATCAGGACTACGGGCCTATGGTCAGATCCCAGGTGATCCACCCGGCCCTGAGCGAAGTTGTGGTCCGGGCCTTCTCGAACCTGATGCCGCCAAAGGAGGACATATTCAAGTGAGCTTGTGACCATTTGCTTCCAACTCATCCGGCATCCACCTCAACCCCACGATCCCGACCCTCCGCCGACCCTCCGAACTCCCAAACCTCCAAACCACCAATCCACCCGGACCTGAGGATCCTGCCCACCACTCCGCCGATATCCGGAAATACCCAGACCGTCGTTGGCTGAAGAGATGAACGAGTTCATGAGGCAGGCCTTGGAGGAGGCAAGGATTGGGATAGAAAAGGACGATGGCGGGCCCTTTGGGGCGGTCATCGTCCTGAATGGGGAAGTCGTCTCGAAAGCTCACAACGAGGTCCTGAAGCGAAACGACCCCACCGCCCACGCCGAGGTCCTGGCGATCCGGGAGGCCTCCTCGATCCTGGGGCGTTACGACCTTTCCGACTGCGAGATCTACTCCACCTCCGAGCCCTGCCCCATGTGCTTTTCCGCCATATTCTGGGCGAGGATCAGGCGGCTCGTCTACGGGACGACGAGGGAGGATGTGGCCGAGATCGGCTTCGATGACAGCCTGATCTACGACGTCATCCGGGGCGATGCGGAACTGGAGCAGCTGGAGATGGTGAGCCTTGACCGGGAGGGGTGCCGGGGGGTTCTGGAGGAGTGGAGGAGAAAGCCGGGGAGGAGGGTGTACTGAAACTCACGGCTGACGTCTGCCCTCACCCACTCCCTTCCGGCTTCTGGTTCAATATTCCCAAGGTCGAAAAGATAAATAGACCCCCAGCCTAACTAAATACTTATGATCAGAAACTCTCGCCTCATCCTCGCCCTCGACGTCCTCTCGAAGGAGAGGGCCCTTGAGCTCACCTCGATCCTCAAGGGCAAAATCGACTACGTCAAAATCGGATACCCCCTGATCCTGGCGACGGGTCTCGACATCGTCGAGGAGATATCGCGGACGACGCCCGTCATAGCAGACCTCAAGATCGCCGACATTCCCAACACCAACACCCTGATCTCAGAGCAGGTTTTGGCGGCCGGAGCGAAAGGGATCATCGCCCACGCCTTCGTTGGGAAAGACAGCCTCTCTGCCTGCGTCGATGCTGCCAGGGACTTTGACGCCTTGGTATTCGCGGTTACTGAAATGAGCCATCCCGGTGCGGAGGATTTCATGGCGCCAGTCGCCGAGCGGCTCGCGAGGGTGGCGAAGGAGTGCGATGTTGACGGCGTCGTCGCCCCG
>DUKF01000184.1 GCA_013329455.1 Methanotrichaceae archaeon
AGCGGGGTGCGCTGTTTGACTTCTTTAGTGTATTTAAGCTCAGAAGCAGTCGTTAGGATATCGTCCAAATCGAATGATGATTTCGTGAATTTTTTGAGCTCTTCAACAAGCGATTCATCGATATCAAGCAGATTCAATTCGAAAAATGGCTTTTCATCCATTTTATTTGGCTTTTCCAGATCTGAATAGAAACGGTAAATTATACCATTGGTTAAGACTCCAAATCGGCCATCAGTCACACTGAAATATCGATAAAGCTGAGAAGAGTGCTCGTTATCTAAATTAGCCCCACACCATTTACATTCAAATAGAATAATTGGATTTTCGTCCATTAATACCGCATAATCTACCTTTTCTCCCTTTTTAGTGCCCACATCCGCTGTAAACTCGGGTACAACTTCGGTTGGATCAAACACATTATAGCCCAAAGCTGCGATGAAAGGCAAAACCAGTGCATTTTTCGTAGCTTCTTCAGTCTGGATATGCTCAATCTGGTTCGGAATCCGGGCGGCCAGCTCATGAATCTTGTCAATAAAGTCCATTCAAGCATTCCTCCATCCAGAGAACAACATGTCACACGAAAAACGTTTCGGTATTTTCGACCTATGATGAATCCCACCTGCCCCGGCGAGATCTCCGCCATCCTCGCCACTGCCGTTACGATCTCTCCGTGCCCATCCCAGCCGCACGAAGCTCTCCTTCCCTCCTCCGACGGCGCGGCCCCCGATCAGGTCCCGTCCGCACCCACCACCAAAGACATATTCTCGACGAGCCAAAATTTCAGAAAAGGAGGTTCATTATGCCAGCGAACTTGATGGAATACTTCAACAAACAGCCGAGGATCGGAACCCTGAGCACGTCGAGCAAGGACGGAAAGGTCGATGTGGCGCTCATGGGCTCCCCCCGAATGGTCGATGAGAAGACCGTCATAATAGCCCTCGCTCTGAATCGCACCTTCGCCAATCTCCAGGAAAACCCTCATGCCGTATACATGATCATGGAGCTCGGAAAGGGTATCATCGACTGGAAAGGGATTAGGGTCTACCTCAGGATGAAAGATTACGAGACATCTGGAGAACTGCTCGACACGATAAGGGTCCAAAGTTCCAAATTCATCAGCGAAGCGGCGGGCTCCGAATCTGTCGGTGAAGCGGCGGCGAAGATGTTGCACGCGGCAGTCACCTTCGAAGTCGAGGAAGTGAGGCCACTGGTCGACATGGGGCAAGGTTGGGAAAACTCCATCTGAATTGAACGGTCGTGAGAGAAGCGGCCACCCCCTGCCGTTCGGAAGGGAAACCGGGCCATGCCGCCAGAGTTTGCGCCATGGTTTTAAATTCAACCTTTCGGCTTTCACCTTGGCCACCGCCCGAGCCTTTTCCCTACGGAACTCGTAACGTTCTCCGCCAACCTCAGTGGCGCCCCTGTCCTCCTCGCGACCTTCGCCACGATTTTCTCGGGGTCAAGTTCCGCGGCCTTGAGCTCTTCAGCCCCATTGGAGCTTCCAGATGTCGATGACGGCGTATTTTTGTACCGTCCAAATCTGGTCCGGAAAGGGTGCGGATCGTTAAATTTATAATGCTTAATCGTTACTGTTATTTGTGAGAGGGGCAATCACGAGGGTCAATATATCAACGATATGATGGACAGATCTCATATCTCCCTCTGCCTAAGATATGCCTACTTCCGGCCCTGCTCCTCTCCCTTCAGCCCTAATTCTTTATCTCGCACTCGACCTTCCGAGACTTTCAGCAGGATCCAGAATCGGATATTTACGGCGTCCTCGATTCCTCGAACCGCAGGACACAGACCTCGTCGCCCTTGCAGATCTGCGACTCGATGCAGAAGGATATCCTTCGATCTTCGTCGCCGAACTCCGAGGCCCAGGTGCCGTACTCGGCGTTGCAGATGGCAGAGCCCACCCTTTCGGAGAGGGACACCCTCCCAGACTTGATCATCAGCTCGCGCCAGGGGCATTTTGATATGATCATTCTCAGGCTGCTGCCGTCCCCTTCAGTCTCGGCTTCGACCTCGAACCCGAAACCTTCCATGGAATGCTTGGCGGCGAGGCACTGCGCTAAGCCAGCGATCCCCTTTTCGGCGCCCAGCATCGCCCTCAAGGTTCGCGCCTGGATCTTGGGGAAGATCGACCAGACCTGTCGATCGATCTTTAGCGCCTCCTCAAAGCCGTGCAGCTCCTCGACCTTCATGAACCAGAGGCCGTCCACCGAGGTGTAGCTTTTGCGAAAGTACTCTGCTTTCTGGGCGTCGGTAAGCTCCTTCACTTTTTACCTCTCCTCAGACCTTCTCGACGTGCCTCAGCTCGACGGCGATCCCTCTGGTGGACTCGACCATCTCCCAGCCGCTCATCCTCGCCCGACCCACACAGAAGGCGACTTCGCCCCTCACGATCACCTCGTCGCCGGGCCGGATCTTGTCGTCGGCGCCGGTCACCCCTGGGGCGAGGACGTCGCCTCTCGGCAGGAAGTCGCCGATCTCCACTATGTACTCGCCCCTGGCCACAAGCCTCCTTGCGCCTTCGAGGCTGGGGGCGATGGTACCGTTGGGGGTGAGAGCGGCAAGAGGGCTCCTCTCGGCGGACTGAAGCTCTCTTCCCTTGACCCTCACATCGCCCTCTAGGAGCGCATCGCTTGCGCCCCGACCGAAATGGTAGTCGGCTAGAGCCCTGAACCGTTGCATCTGGTACCCTTCCAGGCTCTTTGAGTCTCGGGTCGNNCCTCCGGTGTAGACTGCGTCAATCCCGTGATCCTCCACCATCTCCCGAAGCTCCCCGTCCAGGTGGGCGACGATCCTGGGGTAAGTGTTCCTCTCGAGGTATTGGTCGAGGCACTTCAGGATCCAGTCCCTCTCCTCAAGGTCCCACCTTCCGGTGACGGGCACGTCGTAGTGGGCGGCTGGATAGACCTCCTCAAGCTCTCTTGGCACCAAAGCCAGGGGCGAGGTGAGGATCAGCTCGTGCAGCCTCCGTCTGGTCTGGCCGAGGGCCATCGCAAAGAGCCTGTGAGACCTTGAGGTCGAGTAGGGCTTTCTCGCAGAGCATGGCAATAGGAGAAGGAGGTCGCTTTCCGGAGCCTTGTACCTCTCCAGGACCCTTTCGGCGAACCTTGTTACCTCCACCCTTCCGAGCGACTCTGCGGTGTTCGCGTACATGACGCTCCTTCTCAGCGTGGGTGTCCTCCTTTCGAGATACTGACGCTCCTGGTCGAGGATCCTCAAAGTCGCCGTCTGTTCCGGTGCCACTCTGACCTGCCTTTCCACATACTCGCGGACAGTCCCGACCCGGATCATCTTCCGCGTGAGAAGAAGTTCCTCCTCCAGTTTCAGGAGGTTGTGCTCTGCGATCAGTTTCGGGTCTGGCCCTTTCTCCTCCAAGGCCTTGCAGAAACTGCAGCGGCAGGGCAGCTCTTTCATCTTCTCCAGGGGCCAAACCCCGTCGCGAAGGTGGTACTTGCCGAGAAGTCCGTCTATGACCACTCTCGTTCCGTCGACCAGGTCAACCCCGAGATAGATCAGAAGAGCGAGGTTTGCAGGGGTTGCGAGAGCCGGGGCGTAGAGGGCCGAGTCTGGCGATGTCTCGTTTCTGATCTTGAGAATCGAACCTACCAGCTCTCTTGGGTTTCGGAGGGACCCCGCCGCACCGATCACATAGACGTCGGACGCGGGCGGCTTCTCCCTCGTTAGAGGGTGAACGACGACGCCGGAAGGACCATCTGTTGGGATCTGAGGGATCGTGAAGGGCGGCTCGGTGTGGAGAGGAACGGCGACGTGGGGGCCGATGAATATCTTGCCCGCCTCTTCGGACAGCTTCAAGCCCCTTTCCAGAGCTTCGTCGACGGATGAGAAAGCCCAGATCGGGCCTGCGGATTGGATTTCGTCTTTGGATATGATGGCGGGCGTCTCGATCATCTCTTCGAGACGGAGCCGTCCGAGCCTTGCAGGGCCGTCGCGTTTTGTCACCTCAAAGCGCCTGGTCATCTTCCACCCACCTCATCGAGCGCCGATCCGTCTTGAGGCACGTCCTTCAGCCTCAGATCAAAAGTTGCTCCGGGGTTTGCCTCCATAAGCCTCTTGAGGTTCGCCAGAGCCTGAGCGATCCCAGCGCCGTCCGCCTCCGCCGGGACTTCGGCGTTGAGCGGCGCGGTCTCGGCCAGCTCCTTCGGATAAGGGCCGAATGGGGGCTTGAACCAGAGGACGTGGTCGAACCCCTCCCCTTCTTCCTCCTCCTCGAAGTCGGGGTCCGCTACGAGAACTCTCCCCTCAAGCTTGATCCTCTCGATTCGTGATCCGTACCTCACCACCTCGGGCCTCTTCGCCGACTCCGGGCCGAGATAAAAGCAGGTCGACCTGGAGGCGGGGTCTAGACTCTCGATCCAGCTGGCGTGAGACGCGAGAGCTCTCAGGCCGTCCAAAATCCTGGGGTGAGACCGGCACCTCCTTTCGACCAGCTCCCAGAGGCTTCCCTCCCAGATGCTCTGTCTCACCTGTCGGATCTCCGCCAGGGAGACGAAGAGGTTGTGGCGGGCGAGNNTGTCCGGGTCTTTTGCCAGATCCTCTGGCGACCGGTCTCTGCAGACATCGCAGCAGCAGGGCAGATACTTCAGATTCTCGAGGTGGAGGGTTCCGCTCGTTGTGAGGTAGCGGCCTTGCCTCGCGTAGAGGGCGTAGGCTGCAGAGTCGAAGAGGTCGCAGCCCAAGGCCGCGGCGAGGGCGAACATCATGGGGTGGCCCGCGCCGAATAGGTGAACCGGAGAGCCGGGACCAAGCCCCTTCTTTGAGGCTGCGACCACATCCACCAGATCTGCGAACCGGTAGGTCTCCATCAGGGGGACGACGGCCCCGATGGGGCAGACGTCGAACCCGATCTCTTTGACCCTTTTGGCCGCCCCAAACCTGAGGTCTAGGTAGGTCGACCCCTGGATCGGCCCCGCCAGGAGCGGGCCGCCATCGTCCCAAAACTCGCGAGCCTCGTAGAGCCTTCTTTCTGTCTCCGAAAGCTCCGACTCGGCTCTCGTCCTGGAGACGTCCGGCGGCGTCGGTATATCTAGGGGGACGCAGATGTCCGAGCCTATCGACCTTTGGAACTCGAGGATCTCCAGGGGCAGAACCTCGATGTCGCCGTAGACTGAAAGCTGAAAGGCCCCTGAGTCGGTCATGATCGGCCCATCGAACCCCAGAAGCTGGTGGACGCCTTTTTTCGTGGCGAGTTCTTTGAGCTCCGGATCCTGGTTTATGATGTAGCTGTTGGTGATCAGGATCTCGGCGCCCATTCTCTTCAGATCGGCAGGTTCGATCAGCCTGAGGTGTGGGTTGACCACGGGCATCAGCACAGGGGTTTCGACGACGCCGTGAGGCGTGCGAAGCCTGCCGATCCGACCTGCCAGATCTTTGTTCAGAATTTCAAAGAAATCTGGCATGGCCCCATCCCACTGCAGATAAGGCATAAATAGGTTGGTACAGATCAGGGAGTGTCGCATCGCGATTTTGATAAAAATTGGTGGTGACCAACCTTGAAATGTGCAGTTATGATATTGCTAATATGCTTCGTGGGCTCTGCGGCGGCAGCCGGCTATACCACGACCCAGGACGCATTCCTCATGGGAGAAAACCCGGTAAAGAGCTCGATGGATGACTCTCGGTTCGAAGATTACGCCGATATGTACTGGTCGTCTTACATCTCAAACCCCGACAGGACTCCCATGGCACCCATCCAGGCCGGACCTGCAGTGGACATCGAAAATACTTTGTTCTTCTGGATGGTCAACTTCCCCTTCAACGTCTCCACATCCTCTTTCGGCGATGGAACGACGAGAGACACTGGAGCCGTGAGTCCGAGATACGATTTCGGTGTAGGGAACACCTGGCGTTACACCTCACCCATGCCCCTTGAAGACTCCTCTTTCATGCAGGGAAACTTGACCACCGGGAACCAAGTGCAGAATAACAGGCAGTTTTTGACCCAGGAAATAACAAATAAATTCGGTCTGTGAAGCGCACAGACCGACGATCCTTTCATTTCACTTATTTTTCCGGACGGTGTAGGGAAGAAGCCCTCCTGCAACGAGCATCTCTCTCTGGCGCTTGCTCAGTTGAGTCTTCAGCTGGACCCTCTTTCCTGCGGTTCTGTCGAAGGCCTCGATCACCTCGTCGCCCCCTTCGATAGCCGCTCTGATGCCGGGGATCTCCACATCGTCGTCCTTTTCGAGGGAATCGTAATCGGATTCCGAAACGAAAGTGAAGGGCACAATCCCGAAATTGGCCAGGTTTGCGGCGTGGATCCGCTCTATTGACTTCGCCATCACCGCCTTGACTCCCAGGTACATGGGACAAAGGGCGGCGTGCTCTCTCGAGGACCCCTGGCCGTAGCTCACCCCAGCAACGATCAGGTTGTGGGTGCCCTGATCCCTCTGCTCAGCCGCCCTTTTGCTGAACTCAGGGTCCAAGGGCTCGAAGACGAACTCTGAGTACTTGGGCACGTTCGATCTGTACTTCAGGCGGGAGCCTGCGGGCATGATGTGGTCGGTGGTGACGTAGTCTTCCACCTTGATGACGATCCGTCCTCGAAGGTCCTCCGGCATGGGGTCGTTGGTGGGGGGCGCACCGATGTTCGGGCCGCGATAGATCGATTCTCTCGCCCTCTCCACTTCTGGCAGGGGCGGGATGATCATGCTGTCGTCGATGGTGAAGCGTTCCGGCATTTTGATCCTCGGAAACTCCATATCCAGGTTTCTCGGGTCGACGATCTCGCCTTTGAGGGCCGCCGTCGCTGCCACCGCGGGGCTTGCCAGGTACGCGTTGGCGCTTGCAGTTCCCGCACTTCCCTTGAAGTTACGGTTGCTGGTCCTGATCGAGACCGAGTCGGTCTTGGGGGACATGCTGTTTCCAATGCAAAAGCCGCAGGCAGACTCCAGGATCCTCGCGCCAAAGGAGAGAAGGTCGCTCAGGGCACCGTTCTCAGCGATCATCTGGAGCACCTGCCTAGATCCCGGGGCCACCCCCAGGGAGACTCCAGAGGCCAGGCGGCGTCCCTTCAGCATCCCCGCAACGGTCATCAGATCCACGTAGGAAGAGTTGGTGCAGGACCCAATCATCACTTGGTCGACGGCCATGCCCTCAAGGTCGCTGACCGGGACGATATTCCCCGGGCTGTGGGGTGCTGCCATCAGAGGTTCCAGGTCGGAGAGGTCGATATCTAACACGCGATCGTACTCTGCGTTCTCGTCGGTTTCCAGGGGGGCCCACTGGCCCTCTCTCTCCTGCGCTGCGAGGAATTTCCTTGTCTCTTCGTCGCTGGGAAACAGGGATGTGGTCACCCCCGTCTCCGCGCCCATGTTGGTTATGGTGGCCCTCTCCGGCACAGTGAGCGCACGTGCGCCCTCGCCACCGTATTCGCAGACGCATCCCACGTTCCCCTTGGTGGTCAGCTTGTCTAGCACCTTCAGGATAACGTCCTTGGCCGTGACCCAGTCAGGTAGCTTTCCCTCCAGGTTGACTTTGATAACTTTGGGGCAAGTGAGGTAGTAAGCGCCGCCACCCATGGCCACCGCGACATCGAGCCCGCCAGCTCCCATGGCTATCATGCCCAGGCCACCGCAGGTGGGGGTGTGGCTGTCCGATCCGAGGAGGGTTTTCCCGGGCCGGCCGAACCTTTCCAGGTGTACCTGGTGACAGATGCCGTTTCCGGGCCTGGAGAAGTGGATTCCGTACTTCTCTGCGATCGTCTGGAGATATCGGTGGTCGTCAGCGTTCTCGAACCCCACCTGAACGGTGTTGTGGTCCACGTAGGATACTGAAAGCTCTGTCTCTACCTTGGAGAGGCCCATCGACTCGAATTGGAGGTAGGCCATCGTCCCCGTGGCGTCCTGGGTCAGGGTCTGATCTATCCTTATTCCGATCTCTTTTCCTGGCTCGTAAGACCCGTCGACGAGGTGATCCCTCAAAATCTTCTCCGTTAAAGTGAAATTCATAAAAAAAACCTCCAAAAACCCTCTGAATCTGCATTTTCGCCCTTTGATCCTGGCCGAGTCTTTTTGTTGGTATTAATAATCAACGCGAAGATTCTGGACTTGACGTTCCCCTGGCCCACCACCAAGCCACAACGTTTAAATAGCCGGCTGATATTGTGAGAGTCCGCCCGTCTGGCAAAGGGGCGCGAGATTCGCGCAACCAGCCGAGAAGGGTTAATGTCTTAGGTCTATCGGTGTGCTCAAAATTGAGTTCCCCGACAAGTCCGAAAGGCTTAAATATCGTCCCCCGATAGGGGGATAGGCTGTCCGGGGTGGTCCGGGCGGGTTCCGACGTCTTAAATGCGTTGGGTCTCGCAAGGTTGACCAGACCGGCGAGCTTAAATACGATGGGCCCATACATATTTGGGCCGCTGGGGGGCAACATCCCCAGAACCGCGACATAACGGCGTAAGCCTTGATAGCGTAGAACGCTTATGATGATGGGCTGACTTCCAACAGTCGTGGTATACATCTGCGTGGAGACGAGATATAACTTGTTTCGTCTGACGTACGCTTATGGCGACTCGGCCAATTCCGACCGATACTGTAAATACTTTCCATAATTCTGGTTGATCCTGCCAGAGGTTACTGCTATCGAGATTCGACTAAGCCATGCGAGTTGAATGTTCTTCGTGAACATGGCGAACTGCTCAGTAACACGTGGACAACCTACCCTTTGGTCCGGCATAATCCTGGGAAACTGGGGATAATTCCGGATAGGCCACAGATGCTGGAATGCATTGTGGCTCAAAGCTCCGGCGCCAAAGGATGGGTCTGCGGCCTATCAGGGTTGTAGTGGGTGTAATGTACCTACTAGCCTACGACGGGTACGGGTTGTGAGAGCAAGAGCCCGGAGATGGATTCTGAGACACGAATCCAGGCCCTACGGGGTGCAGCAGGCGCGAAAACTTTACAATGCGGGAAACCGTGATAAGGGAATCTCGAGTGCCAGCATATAATGTTGGCTGTCTGGATGCCTAAAAAGCATCTGTTAGCAAGGGCCGGGCAAGACCGGTGCCAGCCGCCGCGGTAACACCGGCGGCCCGAGTGGTAACCGCTTTTATTGGGTCTAAAGGGTCTGTAGCCGGCCAGGTAAGTCCCTTGGGAAATCTGGCAGCTCAACTGTCAGGCTGCTAGGGGATACTGTTTGGCTTGGGACCGGGAGAGGTGAGAGGTACCTTGGGGGTAGGGGTGAAATCTTGTGA
>DUKF01000112.1 GCA_013329455.1 Methanotrichaceae archaeon
CCTAAAGTCGGTGGCCAAAGTTGCAGAAAACGCAGAGCTGGAGACGGCGGGATCTTTGTGGAACAATTTGGGTTGCCACTTGAAGGAAATAGCTGAGTACAAGAATGCAGAAGAGGCCCACAGGCGCGCTCTTGAATTCAACGAGAAGGTCTACGGTCCCGATCATCCCCAAGTTGCCATTTCCGTTAATAACCTCGGCGGGGTCCTAGATGACCTGGGCGACCTGGCCAGTGCCAANNTGCCAAGAAGAGTTACGAACGGGCTCTTGAAATTGACGAGAAGGTCTACGGTCCTGATAATCTTAACGTGGCCAGAGACTTAAACAACCTTGGTGGAGTCCTAAATGGCCTGGGCGACCTGGCCAGTGCCAAGAAGAGTTACGAACGGGCCCTGGAGATTGGAGAGAAGGCGTTGGGTCCCGACCATCCCGACGTGGCCATTTTCGTTAACAATCTTGGCGGGGTACTAAATGACCTGGGCGATCTTGACAGTGCCAAGAAGAGTTACGAGAGGGCTCTTGAGATCGACGAGAAGGTCTACGGTCCCAATCATCCCAGTGCGGCTACAGACGTAAACAACCTTGGCGGTGTCCTACGAGATTTGGGCGACCTAGACGGTGCCAAAAAGAGCTTCGAGCAGGCTCTTGAAATCGACGAGAAGATTTACGGTCCCGATCATCCCAACGTGGCCAGAGATGTAAACAACCTTGGCCTTATCTTGCAAGCTTTGGGTGACCTCGCCACCGCCAAGAAGAGTTACGAGAGGGCACTTGAAATCGACGAGAAGGTCTACGGTCCCGACCATCCCGAAGTGGCCACGATGGTCAATAACCTCGGCGGTGTCCTACGAGCTTTGGGTGACCTGGACGGTGCCAAGGAGAGTTACGAGCGGACCCTTGAAATTGACGAGAAGGTCTACGGTCCCGACCATCTCAACGTGGCCAAAGACTTAAACAACCTCGGCGAGGTTCTGCGAGCTTTGGGCGATCTGGCCGGGGCTAAGAAGAGTTTCGAGCGGGCTCTTGAGATCGACGAGAAGGTCTATGGTCCCGACCATCCCAACGTGGCCAGAGATGTAAACAATCTCGGCGTGATCTTACGAGATTTGGGCGACCTGGACGGTGCCGAGAAGAGTTACGAGAGGGCACTTGAAATCGACGAGAAGGTTTACGGTCCCGACCATCCCGAAGTGGCCACTGTAGTCAACAACCTCGGTTCAATCCTGCGGGACATGGGCGACATCGAGGGCGCCAAAGAGAATTGTGAGAGGGCCCTGGAGATCCTCCGGAACCGTTTGGGCGAAGACCACCCCGACACGAAACTCGTGCGGAAGAATCTGGAATCGCTCCGGCGATAAGCTCCTACACGATCACGACCTCGCCGCAGACCCTGCAGGCATCGACGATCCGATCGAACTTCATCCCCGGAAATGGATCGACGAGGCAAAGATCCGTCGGCTCCGCCTGCGAGAATAGCCTTTCGGCATCGCCGAAGTAGACCTCGATTTTGCAATTTTCGCCCACGGCCTCCGCCGCCAGGACCGATTCCGCGCCGACCTCGCCCGCCGGGGTTTCGGGCCGCTCGATCTTCTCGATCCCCAGAATCGAACGGTTCGCCTTCAAATTCAGGATCGTATCCTCCACCGCCGGGAGCCACGCGTCGTTCAAAACGACTCTCTTCGCCCCGCCGAGAACGGCCAAGAGGCCGAGAGTTCCAGGGCCACAGAGGACGTCGGCGACCGTCGTCATCTTCCCCCTGAAATAGAGCTCCTCCAAAATCCTCATCTTGGGAGCGCTTTGGCGGGGAAACTCGACGTGTATCTTTGACTGATGCTTGTAGATCACGATTTCGCCGAGTAGACTTTCGACGACGTCGCACCTCAGGTCCGACCCTGCCAGCAGCTCCCATCGATGGGGTCCGGCCTTTAGGTCGGCAACTCCAGGAACGCCTCCGCCTCTTATGACGCCCTTCACCTCGGGGACGCCTTCGACGATCTCGGCGGCGGCTTTCGCCGTCAGGTTCTCGCCGACGATGATCAGCTCTCTTTTCCCGAGCCTCGGCGGGTAGGAGAGAGGATAGCCCACCCCCACCAGGGGCCAGCCGACGGACCGGAGATCCTCTGATCGGCTCCTCAGATCGTGGTCGACCAGGATCTTTAGAGTTTCCAGCATCACGAGATCCAGGGGCGCTTTGCCGCAGGATGGGCACCGCCGATGCCGCTCGACCTCCGCTTCAAGGCTCGAGAAGCTCGCGCTCTTGTCGAGGCCGGGCTCTTTTGGGCAATCTGGACACGCCATGTAAAGCGCGCTCAGGCTCGCCAACACCTCTTCGCAAGGCCTGATATTCTCGTCGAGACGCGTACGCCGAACCATGAAATGTCATGAGATTAGTGACTATTTCAGCCTTTCCGGGCCGATTTCGTAGAAAGATTTGTAAACAAAAAAGGTGCTCACCATTGGGAGGAGGTTTGAAAATAGCACAACGAGGGATTAGGGAATACGACGCCAAGAAGATGTTGGCAGAGCGCCTTCCCTATTATGTAGATGATTTCGATTACGATGGTCAAATCGCTCTTGTAACCCCAGAAACTGATCTGGAGGTGGTGGCGGTCGATAACCCATGGATCAAGAAAAAAAAGCTGGTGGTCAAACCCGACCAGCTATTCGGCAAGAGGGGTGCTCACGGCCTGATCCTTCTAAACGCCACCTGGGACGAGGCCCGCGAGTACCTCAACGAAAACAGGGGAAAAGAAGTTCTGGTGGGCACAGTCGTCGGGCCACTCACCCACTTCCTCGTCGAGCCCTTCATCCCCCACGATGAGGGCGAGGAACTTTACGTGGCCATAAAGTCAGACTACGAGGGAGATTCAATCTACTTTTCCACTCAGGGCGGCGTCGATATCGAGGCGAACTGGGACCAGGTCACCAAGATCCCCGTAGACATCCTGGCAAAAGCTGAGGACCTCGACCTGAAACCCCAGCTTCCGGCCGAACTCGGCGACCGGCTCGGCCCCGTGGCAGACTTCGTTAAAGGCCTCTACCGGCTCTATCGAGACCTTGGGTTCGCCTATCTGGAGATCAACCCCTTCGTGATCCACGAGGGCAAAATCGTTCCCCTGGACCTCGTCGCAAGGCTCGACGACGCCGAGGCGTTCTGGCAGAGGAATAACTGGAAGGAGCTAGAGTTTCCCGAGCCCTTCGGAAGAGCCCTCACCAAAGATGAGGCGTACATCAAAGAGGCCGACGCGAGAACCGGAGCCTCCCTGAAACTCACAATCCTCAACCCCAAAGGACGGATCTGGACGATGGTGGCAGGAGGCGGAGCAAGCGTCATCTACGCCGACACCATCTGCGACCTCGGGTTTGGGGGGGAGCTAGCCAACTACGGCGAGTACAGCGGCGACCCATCCACCGAGGACACTTACGAGTACACAAAAACGATCCTGGACCTGATGACCAGAGAGAAAGACCCTGAAGGCAGAACCAAGTACCTTCTCATCGGTGGCGGGATCGCAAACTTCACCGACGTTGCCAAGACCTTCAAAGGGATCGTGACGGCTCTCGAGGACTACAGAGACAAGCTCCGTGAGACCGGAGTCGAGATATACGTCCGGAGAGGCGGGCCCAACTACGAGGAAGGCCTTCGGATCATGCGCCAGCTCGGTGAGAGGCTCGGAGTCCCGATAAACGTCTTCGGACCCGAGACGCACATGACGAGGATAGTCTCAATGGCCCTCAGGGGTGGCGAGTAATGACGAAGGATTACAGACTATTTGACGAAAACACCCAGGCCTTCGTCTACGGTTACCAGGTCAACGCGATCCAGAGGATGCTCGACTTCGATTATCTATGTGGAAGGTCAGTTCCCAGCGTCGCCGCCATAATCAACCCCAGCCGTGCGGGCATCCACAAGGTATTCTGGGGGACAGAGGAGATCGTCCTTCCCATGTACAGAACGATCCCCGAGGCGGTGGCAGACTATCCATCGGTCGAGGTCGTGGTCAACTTCGCCTCCTACAGGTCAGCTTTTGATACCACTATGGAGGCCCTCACCCAGCCGAGCATAAAGACGGTAGCGATAATCGCAGAGGGCGTTCCCGAGAGGATGTCAAAGAAGATGGCCGCCACCGCCAAGAAGATGAAAAAGACGATAATCGGGCCTGCAACCGTTGGCGGACTTGTGGCAGGAGCTTTCAGGATCGGAAACACCGCAGGGACGATCGAGAACATCGTCGAGTCGAAGCTCTACCGGCCAGGTTGCGTCGGGTTCGTCTCCAAGTCCGGCGGGATGCTGAACGAAGCTTTCAACATCATCGCCAGAAACTCGAGCGGGATCGTTGAGGGAATCGCCATCGGAGGCGACAGGTACCCCGGAAGTAACCTCATGTACCACATCCTTCGATACGAGACCAACCCCGAGATCGCAATGATCGCCTGTCTCGGCGAGGTCGGAGGCACCGACGAGTACAAGATCGTCGAGGCTCTGAAGGCTGGCAAAATCACAAAGCCTCTGGTGATCTGGGTTACTGGAACCTGCTCCAAGGTCCTTCCTTCAAGCGTCCAGTTCGGCCACGCCGGAGCCAAAGCCCAGTCGGAGCTTGAGACCGCCGACGCCAAGAACCAGGCTCTTAAAGAGGCAGGAGCCGTCGTTCCCGACTCCTTCGACAGCTATGGAGACAAGATAAAAGAAGTCTACGAGAGGCTGAAAGCGGATGAGACGGTGAAGGACGTTGTGGAACCCGAGATCCCCACAATACCGAAAGATTACGCCAAGGCGAGCGCAGATGGGCTCGTCAGAAAGTCCACTAACCTGATCTGCACGATATCCGACGACCGGGGCGAGGAGGTACTCTACGCCGGAAAGCCCCTCAGCCGTGTGATGGAAGACCAGATGGGGATCGGTGGAGTCATCGGCCTTCTCTGGTTCAAAAAGGAGCTTCCACCCTGGGCGGCGGATTTCATCGAGTTAGTCCTCCAGATCGTAGCGGATCATGGCCCCGCAGTCTCGGCAGCCCACAACGCCATCGTCGCATCCTGCGCAGGAAAGGACCTGATATCCTCCCTTGCAAGCGGCCTACTCACCATAGGTCCTCGGTTCGGCGGGGCGATAGACGACGCCGCCCGGGAGTTTAAAAGGGCCCACGACTCTGGATTGACCCCAGAACAGTTCGTGAACGAGATGAAGTCCAAGGGGACCAACATACCCGGGATCGGCCACAGGATCAAGAGCGTGAAGAACCCCGACAAGAGGGTCGAGCTTCTGATCGGCCACGCAAGAAAGCACTTCGTGAGGACCGACCTTCTCGATTACGCCCTCCAGGTTCAGGATATCACCACCGCCAAGAAAGGCAACCTGATCCTAAACGTCGACGGGTGCATCGGAATCCTGTTCATGGACCTGATGACCTCCTGTGAGGTCTTCGACGAGAGTGATATCTACGACGTGATCAAGTACGGCTATCTGAACGGCCTCTTCGCCCTTGGACGGAGCATAGGCATCATCGGCCACATCCTGGACCAAAAGAGGCTCGAGTCGAGGCTCTACCGCCACCCCCAGGATGACATCGCCTACATGCTCCCAAAGTTTGAGTGAGGCGAGACCGGAACTTGTTAGACGAACCGCGGGCCGGACACCTTCATCCGGCCCCTCTTTTCAGGAGAGTTTGACCGTGGCTACCATCAGCGAAAAGATATTCAGTCGCGCCTCAGGCGAGAGGGCCGAGGCAGGAGAGATCGTCGAGGCAAATGTGGACTGTGCCATGTCTCACGACGGGACGAGCGTTTTAGCGATCAAGGCCTTCGGTGAGATGGGATCAGAGAAGGTCTGGGACCCGGAACGAATAGTCGTTCCCTTCGACCACATCGTCCCTGCCAACAACAGCACCGCCGCCGACCTCCAGAGGGAAGTTCGTGCCTGGGTCAAGGACCAGGGGATCGTCCACTTCTACGAGGGGGGCTGTGGGATCTGTCACCAGGTCTTCCCGGAGGAGGGATTTGCGCTGCCCGGAACTCTCGTCGTTGGGGCCGACTCGCATTCCTGCACCTACGGGGCCTTCGGTGCCTTCGGGACCGGGGTCGGAGCCACGGACATGGCGGAGATCTACTCTCGGGGTCGGATCTGGTTCAAGGTACCTGAGACGATCGGGATCAGAGTATCAGGAAAGCTCAGACCACGAGTCCTTGCCAAAGACCTGATTCTGATGCTCGTTGGGGCCATCGGCGCCGACGGCGCCACATACAAGGCTCTCGAGTACGTCGGCGAGACGGTCGAGAGCCTCACCATTTCGGGGAGGATGACCCTCTCTAACATGGGGGTCGAGATGGGGGCGAAGGCTGCCATCGTCCCCCCGGACCAGGTCACCGAGGAGTTTCTGAAGGGCAGGGCGAAAGGGCCCTACCATCCGGTTCATTCGGACCCAGGCTCCTACAATTCTGAGATTGAGTTTGAGGTATCGGACCTGGAGCCTCAAGTGGCCGCGCCATTCAGGGTCGACAACGTCCGGCCCGTCACAGAGCTTGCGGGAACCGAGGTGGACCAGGTTTTCATCGGAACCTGCACCAACGGCCGTTACGAGGACCTCGAAGTCGCAGCCGGGATCCTGAAGGGAACAAAAGTCAAAACGAGAACACTCATCATACCCGCATCAAGAGAGATCCTCCTCCTGGCTCTCACCACGGGAATAATTGAAACCCTTGTCAGGGCCGGGGCGATGATCGGGACTCCGGGATGCGGCCCGTGCCTCGGCGCCCACATGGGCGTTCTCGCCGAAGGCGAAGTCTGCCTCTCGACCGCCAACAGGAACTTTCCTGGAAGAATGGGGAAGGGCGGCCTGATCTATCTCGCATCGCCAGCCACGGCCGCGGCGACGGCCATCAAGGGCGAGATCACAGACCCTAGGGAGGTCTGAAGCTGGGTCGAAAGAGGAAGGCGAAGAGTCAAGATCATAAGGGGGCGAAAGGCCAGGACAAGAGCCGATCCAGGAACGGAAAAAAAACCAGCTCCCTCAAATTTGACCTTCACGTCCATTCGACCTTTTCTGACGGGAGGGACGGGGTCGAGGCGATCCTTGAAGCGGCCGTCGAGAAGAAGCTGGACGGAATCGCGATCACCGACCACGACACCCTGGAGGGGTCGATCGAGGCCGAGAGAATCGTCCGGGAACAAGACCTCAATCTGATGGTGATCCCTGGCGTCGAGGTCTCGACTTTGGACGGTCACCTCCTCGCCCTGGGAGTCCGAGAGCTTCCTCCAAAGAAGAGAAGCCCCGAGGAGACGATCGAGTTCGTTCACCAGCAAGGAGGGATCACCATCGTCTCTCACCCCTATCACGTCTTCAGGCACGCGATGTACAGGATACCCCCCTGCGACGCCGTCGAGGTTCACAACTCAAAGTACATCTTCGGGATCGCAAACTTGTGGGCCAAAAGGCAGGCCAAGCGACTCGGCCTTCCGATGGTGGCGGGAAGCGACGCCCACATGGCCAAGACCGTGGGCCTCGGCGTGACCCTGATTGAGGTCAAGAACGGAAGCGACGTCTATGACGTCCTTGCGGCGATCCGGGCAGGGCGCGTCAAAATCGACGGCAAGAAGACATCGCCCAGCGTATTTGTGAGTCAGGCGGCACGATGGGTGCGAAGGCATATTGCGAACAGATAGACTCTACGAGTCAAATTCAACAGTTAACATTTAATAGGAGGTCCGTGAAAGGAGGCAGCAAGGCTTCCGCAAGCGGTGCTCCTTTTTGTCGGCCGATTTCGGATATATGAATAATTAAGAAATGTTGTGAAATTTTATGAAATCATCTCAAATATAACTAAATATAATAAGTTGGCAACAAGAAGGAGTAAAAACTTCCAGATAAAACTGGAGGGATTACATTGCTTGCTTGTAAATAGGGATCTCGACATTTCGTTATAGGCCATGGGATTTATGGGTTTACTGAAGACCTTCTGCACGGAATCTTCTTATAATCCTTAGAATCCGAACCTTATCGCCCACAAGGATCTACAAAAGGCCCCGGAAATTATCACAAATTAACAACACATTTCAGGTCGAGTTTATCCCATTTGATTTTCTGGTGAAGAGACCATCCGTTTGGGCCCCATCTTCTCGTTCCATGTCGCCTTTCGAGGGCCTTTAGCAAGTATTGCAATCCCCCGTAAAGCCGGATGTATTGCGATACAAGTTCTGATCGAACAAGGAGAGGATTTGAGTGAAAAACTTACCGAATGATCTGGAGCTGGGCAGTTTTCCAGGCCTCCACGAGACTATGGAGATACCATTCCCAGAAAAAGAAGTTTTGATGCACTTTATTATGGATAGTGGAGAGTGGTTTGCAGGTGAGTACGACCCGAACGAACGGCTCTTTTACGGCTATGCAGACCTCCGCCCCGGACGCCCTGAATGGAGATGCTTCAGCCTTGACGAGCTTTCGGGTCTCAGGACATCAATTTTGAACCTGGGCGTGGAAAGAGATGTCTGTTGGATGCCGAAAAAGGTGAAGGAGATTCCAATCATTTCAGGGGGAGAATGAGATGGCAGCTTCGGTTGCAGCTGATATGATATCAGGGGATGTCGCCGACTCAAGGTTCGTATCGAGATCGCGATGAGCAAATATGGTGAAGCCGTCGAGGTTTTCATCGATGGGCTGAAAAACTCCGGATCAGATTACGATCGAATGGTGGCCAAGCAAGACCTGCTTTTTTTTGGCTCTTCACTATTTTCGTGAGGGTAACTTCAAATTCGAGGTGTTCCCGACGAGGAGGTTGGCCTCGGCAGAAACCCTGATCGATGCCGAGAACGGCGGGACGCCCTCGGCGCCGAGATCCAAATCCTCTGAACGAGCCTCTTTTTGAGGCGGGGCAGATTCGAAATCGGCGAAGTCCGGGCCTGGCGGGCGCGGGAGGCACCTTCCTCGAAGCCAAGATCCTGGGCAGAGGATGACTTTGGCTACAACTCCGGGATATCCGAAAAAAAGATGGGCCTTAATCCCTTCTTTAACTCCTTTCTTCAACCGAATACCTCATCAGCCCTTACCAGGGAGCAGACTGGTATGGTCAAGTTCAACATGGCCGCCCTCTCAAGGTTGAATGATAGCTGAACAAATCCAGGGTCGACTATGGGAAACTGTCTCGGTGATCTACCCTTGAGCACCTCACCTCCGATTATGCCTCCATAAATCCCCGTCTCCCAGTAAGATACGCCCACACCGATCAGCATTCCATCTTGGACATTCGAGGAGATCATACCGACCTCGGGAATTGAACTGTAGCCGATCGTCCATCTGGCCACCTCAGCCGGTGGGACCAATTCGCCATTCTCGTCCCTGATATCCTGATATGCTTGGATCCCCAGCAGGTCTGTCCCGTTCTGGTACTCTAAAACAGCCGACTTCCACTCCTCGAAGCTATTCGTCTGGACGAAGTCCAGAACCTCTAGATCTGATTCGTTTTCGTGGACGCTGTACCATTCCTGAAACTCCTTCTTGGAGTTCACTGAGCTGGGGCTGGCATCGGATATCAGCAGAATCCGGGTTGCATTGGGAAACACCTTCAACGCTTCTCCGAAGATCCCTTCGTATGGTATCCTCTCAAGAGTTCCGGTTATCGTCCTGTTGGGATGGTCCAGGTCACCGATGGGCGAATAGACTGAGGGGTCTATATAGGTGCCAGCGAATATGAAGGGGAGATCCTCCTCAGGATGCGCCTGCAGGTAAGCTATGGCCACGTACTCTAGGGCGTTATCGTTGTTCACGAAGACTATGTCTGGCTTCAACTCCTCTATCATTCCGATGGCTACATACCCTCTCGCCTCGATCTCCTCTGGGGATGTGTAGTTGACCTTGGTATCCATCCAGAAGGTCAAAAGCTCGTAATCGAGAGTTGCCGCAAAACCTTCACGATGCAGGCCTTCGACAATGCCAGAGAGGAGGTCCTCCTCCAGGAGCCATCCAGGATGGTAAGAGTTCACAACCAGTACTCTCAAGGACGGATTGGACATCATTTCACCGTCATTCAGCTCCATACCTTCGTCGCCCCCATCGCCGAGGGCTGGTGTACATAGCAGAAGGGCTACGATCATCCAAACGCCCGCAGATGCCAAGTTCATTGATATCACCTTTTTTCTATATTCAGCCATATAGCGCGGTATATAAAGCTATTGCTTATAACTCACATTCTGGAGTAACCTCTCAGTCGAGTGTAAAATCGGCGAGTGACCACACGAACTCAAATCCAATTCATCTAAAATATATATTTACATCTCGTATCAGTGAGAATATTTCAACAAACACGCCCAGAAGGGAAAGACGGGATCGGTGAGGGAATCTGACAAAGTCGAGGTTCCGGATAAAAGGAGAGTTCGGGACTTCCATCAGGCTCTGGCTCGGAAAGGTTATATCGGCTCCGGAGGACTCTCCACCCATGACTGACGTCCCCGAGATCCCTCGAGAGCAGATTCAGCAGCGAGTAGTGGCGATGTGGCTTGGAAGCTTCTACGGAAGCAGCGGCTACGTCGCTAAGAAGCTCGGCAAGAAAGGGCTTCGCGAGTTCCAGAATATGGGCGCCCACCAGGTGGCAGAGACCTTCAAGAGGCTGGAGCTATCCGAGCCGAAGGATCTGGCCATGGCAGTCGCCACCAACGACAAAAACCTCTTCGGAAGCGTCGTTTCGGTGGAGGAGGGCGAAGGCCAGGCAGAGATCAGAAGGGAGAGGTGCGCCATCAAGGAAGGGATCAACGCCTTCGCCCGCCTGGGAGCGGGCCTTATGGCAAAGCAGCACTGCAAGACCTGCGTCGAGGGCCACTGGCGCAAGGTATTCGCAGACCTTGGATTGAAGCTCGAGGTCGAGGAGACCGACGAAGGCTGCGTGATGAAGATATCCCAGCATTGATCATATATCCCACATTCTCATGAAAATGGTCTGCCTATGAAGTTAATGCACAACGATTATGATGTTTCGGGGATGAACTATCGGATCATGGGCGTTTTCGCTTTAACGGCTTGAACACTCAATAATTTTCACGCTATTGATTTATCGTGGACACCCCGATGCACCACCACCCACGATATCAGACGGCTGAGATGGAATTGATGACGTAGTGGTCGAAATCTATGGTCTCGCTCCTGAGTGTACAAAGGGAGAGGAAAACCACCCACTCTCAAACGTCCCCCGCCAGACTAACAGTTATCTGCAGGTGGTCAAATAGCGCGAGAATGGTGTCTGGTGAGA
>DUKF01000005.1:0-1616 GCA_013329455.1 Methanotrichaceae archaeon
GCAGATCGTCAAGGCCGCCCGAATTTATGCTCGGTCCCCTGCTTCCTCTCTGCTTTACTCCATGGGCATAACTCAACATGTTTGTGGCACCGACAATGTGAAGGCCTGTGCCACAATTGCTCTAGTCTCCGGCCAGATAGGACGGCCTGGTGCGGGTGTGTGGCCTATGCGCGGGCAGAACAACGTACAGGGGAATTGTGATATGGGCGGCATGGCTGAGTTTTATCCCGGCTACAGGAGAGCCTCGGATCCGAATTCAGTTGAATTTTTCAAGGCGGCCTGGAATGCAGACGATCTGCCCTTGGGGCCGGGACTGACCGCCACCGAGATGACAGAAGCAGCGCTGGAAGGCAAAATCAAAGCCATGTACCTCATCGGAGAAGATCCCGTCATCTGCGATGCCAATATCAATAAGACAAAAGCCGCTCTGGACAACCTGGACTTTCTGATGGTGCAAGAGATCTTCATGACTGCAACGGCGAAGATGGCCGATCTCGTCCTGCCAGCTGCCGCCTGGGCGGAGAAGGACGGCAGCTACACATCCATGGAGCGGCGGGTGCAGTGGATCGACCAGGCTGTCCCTCCTGTAGGCGAAGCGAAGGAGGGGCTTTGGATCATCAATGAGATAGGAAAACGGATGGGATTGGATCTCAAGGGCGATAGTGCCGAAAAAGTTCTAAAAGAGATCAACAAGACCGTGCCGCAGTATGGGGGCATGACCTTGGAAAGAATATCCAAGATAGGAGGCCTGCGCTGGCCCTGCCCAAATGAGGGGCATCCTGGAACGGACATCCTTCACCAGGAGAGGTTTTCCACTTCAAGCGGAAAGGCAAACATCGCCTCCGTGGAGAACAAGCCAGCTTTCGAGCAGACGAGCCCGGAGTATCCCATTCTTCTCTCCACAGGAAGGATCGTGGTTCACTACAACAGCGGCTCCATGACGCGGCGAAGTCCCTCCCTCCTGGAGAGGGACTTTGAGCTCTTTGTTGAGATCAATCCAAAGGATGCAGCCGAGCTGAAGGTGCGCCACGGAGATATGGTCGTGGTGAAAACGGTTCGGGGAAAGACCGAGGCCCGGGCCCGCGTGACTGAGAAGGTAAAACCGGGTATGGTCTTCATGCCCTTCCACTGGCAGGGAACCAACATCATCACCTCCGACGCCCTGGATCCTGTAGCCAAGATCCCGGAGTACAAGATGGCAGCCTGCCGGATCGAGTGAAGACACTTCGATCCGAAACAAGGGTGGCAAGGCAAGCCTGTGGGCCATCTGAGATTCTCCAGCGGCCAGTTTAAAATGAAGTGGGATGATATCCGCTACTTGTGGTTTGTAGCGAGCCCACTTACTGCTTTTCTTCGTCTTGTTGAGCTTGCTGTCCTGAACTATGAGTCCAGGCTCAGATGGAAAGCGAAATAATTTCGGGACTCTGCAATCACAGCTCGATCGCCATCATGTCGTGGCCCAGAGGCCATTTCTTGACTGCAACGTCGTGAGGCGGAAAAAGATGGCTTATGTGGGTCAAAACGACGTCTTTGGCCCCGAGGTCGCGCGCAAGGCCGACGGCCTCCTCCGAGTTCATGTGCTTTGTGAGGTTGTATCCTGGAGGGGTTATGGCGTC
>DUKF01000005.1:1642-12262 GCA_013329455.1 Methanotrichaceae archaeon
GTGTCCCCCGTCACCACCAGCTTCTTACCCCCCTCCTTGACGAGAACCCCGGCCGCCTCGCAAATGGGTGGGTGGTTCACCTCGACGAGGGTGAACTCCATCCCGGCGATGTCGAAGGGCTGGCCCACCTCGACGACGTTTCGCCTCGGTCTCATGAAGTAGAGGTAGTTCAATATGTAGTCCATCGTCTCCTTCAGGCCGTAGGCGGGAACCCTGTTCTGGACCCGGTGAAAGTCGCCGAAGCCCGCGTAATGGTCGTAATGGGCGTGGGTCCAGATCACTCCATCGACTCGGCTGATTCCGGTCTTGATGAGTTGCCACCGGAGGTCGGGGCTGGTGTCGATCAGAACCTTTCCCTCGGCGTTCTCCACCAGTACCGAGAACCTGAGCCTTCTGCTCCTTCCGCCGCAAAGGGCGTCTACGCAGGCGGGACACTTGCATCCGATCTTTGGGGTACCTATGGCGTCTCCGGTTCCAAGGAGGGTCACTTTCATTGGGTGGCGCTCCCTCTGTGGTCGGTGATCCTCCGGTCGAAGTCCTGAATCGCCCGGAGCATGTCCTCCTGGTCGATGGACCTTCTGTCCTCGAGGAGGGCGTTGAGAACGGCTTCCCTCACCACCAGCCTGATGTCGGATCCAGAGTAACTCTCAGTCTTCTCGGCCAAAACTTCGGCGTCCACCTGCGCATCTATCTTTCTCAGGACCTTGTCGATGATCTTTCGCCTCATCTCCAGGTCCGGCAGGGGGAAGCTGACGATCTTGTCAAACCGTCTCCAGGCCGCGTAATCGAGGATCTGGGGGTGGTTTGTCGCGGCGATGAGGAGAACCCCGTCCTCGACGAGGCTGATGTCGTCGATCGCTTTCAAAAGGGTGTTAACGGCCCTCTTGATCGCCCCGTGCTCGTCGGAGGTCCTGGTCTTGGCCACGAAATCGAACTCGTCTATGAAAAGTATGCAGGGGCTGAGGGTTTTTGCGAGGTCGAAGACCTTGTCGATGTTCTTGGAGGTCTCGCCCAAGTACTGGCTCGTCACCATCGAGAGCCGGACCTCGACGAGTGGAAGGCCGAACTTTCCTGAAAGGGCCATGGCGACGGAGGTCTTGCCGGTTCCAGGCGGCCCCACGAAGAGGATTTTCCCGATATCGTAGAGGCCCACCTCTCTCAGGTACTCCCGGTGCTCAAGGGCCTTTGCCGCCTTCTTGATCTCCGTCACCTGCTCCTGGGTTAAGACGAGATCCGCTATCCGGTCACGGATGTCCTCGGGAGCCTTGATCCGGACGAGCTTCAGGATGTCGTCGGCCTCCTCGACCTTTGCAGTCATCTCACGGATCTTGGACTGGATCCATTCCCGGTCGGTAAGAAGGGGCTGGTTTCTCTTTCTCGCCTCGGCGTAGCTGACGTCCAATGAGTCGTTGTTCTCGTAAAAGTAGGCCAGGGAGGGGTTGGACCTGATCCTCTCCAGGGTATCGTGTTTTACAAACCACTTCGCACCCACTTCGAAGACGGTGAGCCTCAGCTGGTCCCGGAGCCCCTCACGGTCGACGAAGGGAAGGCTCCTCGCCGCCTCCCTGACGCTCCCGAGGTCGTAGATATTCTGGACATCACTTTCGGTGACGTAGACCGGTCGCTTTACCCCCCTGGTGACGGGATCGAAGTAGTGTTTTCTGATCTTCGGCGGGAGGTCGTCCTCGGTCAGGTTCTCGGATCGGTTGTATATCTCCGCTGTGAGAAGCAGCTCTGCTATCTCAAGCTCGCCCGACGTTCCCGCACCGCTCAGTTCAACATCTGATCCAGTTTTTGCGCTTGACCCCATTTTTGCACCTGACCCCATCTTTGAAACCTCATCTCTGAAGCCGCCCTAAGGCTGAAGGCGAGTAATGACATCCCGAGAGTGATAAATCTTTCCTTTATTCGAGGGGATTTGATTCGGGCCGATCCAGGCAACTGTCGCCGGTTCCGTCGGCAACTTTATCAACCATTAAAAACCCCATCATTGAAGATCGGCCATAATTCATATGGCATCTATTTGGTGATCGAAAATGAATGCGTGGGATCGCTTTATTTGGTAAAGTTCATTTACTGGACACAACGCTTCGCGACGGAGAACAGACGCCAGGCGTCTCGCTGACCCTGGACGAGAAGGTCGGCATCGCCCGGCAGCTCGACGTTCTCGGCGTCGACGTTATAGAGGCGGGCTCTGCCGTGACCTCCGAAGGCGAAAGAAAGGCCATTAGGGCCGTAGCTGGCGAGGGGTTCAGAGCCGAGATCTGCAGCTACGTTCGCGCGAGAACCGATGATGTGGACCTCGCCCTTGATTGTGATGTAGATTCCATCCACCTGGTGGTGCCGGTATCGGACCTTCACATCAAGAGCAAGCTCCGGTCCGACCGGGATTCAGTGATGAGGTCGGCGGTGACGGTGACCGAGTACGCGACAGCCCACGGCCTTATCGTGGAGCTCTCCGGCGAGGACGCGAGCCGAGCCGATGAGGACTACCTGAAATCCCTCTACAAGGTGGGGATCGATGCCGGCGCCGACAGGCTCTGTTACTGCGACACCGTCGGGGTTCTGGTGCCGGAGAAGGCTGTCGAGATCTTTTCGAGACTTTCTGATCTTCCGGTCCCGGTGAGCGTCCACTGTCACGACGACTTCGGTCAGGCCACGGCCAACACCGTCGCAGCCCTGCGGGGCGGGGCCTCTCAGGCAGACGTCACAGTGAACGGGATTGGCGAGCGAGGAGGAAACACCTGCCTCGAAGAGGTGGTGATGGCTCTCGAATCTCTCTACAGCATCAAAACCGGGATACTCTGTCGGGAGCTATACTCCCTTTCAAGGCTCGTATCTCGGCTGACGGGGATTCCGGTCGCTCCCAACAAGGCCATCGTGGGGGAGAACGCCTTCACTCACGAGGCCGGGATCCACGTCCATGGACTTCTCGCCGACACCTCGACATACGAGCCGATACATCCCGAGACCGTCGGCAGGAAGAGGAGGATAGTCCTGGGAAAGCACGCGGGCAGAAGCTCCGTAGAGCTGGCGTTAAGAGAGCTTGGGATCGAGTGCACAAAGGGCGAGCTCGCTGATATCTTGTCTCGGGTCAAGGATCTGGGGGAAAAGGGGAAAAGGGTTACCGACGCTGACCTCCAGACGATAGCGGAGATCGTTCTATCGATCGAGAAAGAGCCGAAGGTGAAGCTCGACGAGTTTACGGTGGTGAGCGGAAACCATGCGACTCCGACCGCCAGCGTCAAAATAACCGTCAACGGGACGGAGATGCTCGAGGCTGGAACCGGTGTTGGTCCCGTGGATGCGGCGATCAACGCCATCCGGCGTGCAATCTCCGGGGTGACGGACGTAAGGCTCGAGGAGTACCACGTCGATGCCATCACCGGCGGAACGAGCGCTCTCGTCGAGGTCTGGGTTATGATGGTGATGGGCGATCGGAGCATAACCGCGCGGGGAGCTGGAGCTGACATAATCATGGCCTCTGTTGAGGCCGTGCTGGAAGGGATCAACAGGCTGATGCAACTTGAGGAGGACGGATAGATGGGTAAGATGAGCGGGGCCGAAGCCATCCTGGAGTGCCTGAAGCTCGAAGGAGTCGAGATAATCTTCGGGCTTCCGGGAGGTGTGCTGTTGCCTCTCTACGACGCCATTTACGATTCAGATATCAGGCACATTCTTGTAAGGCACGAACAGGCGGCAGCGCACGCTGCAGACGGATACGCGAGGGCCACCGGGAAGGTGGGCGTGTGTCTTGCAACCTCGGGACCAGGCGCGACCAACCTGGTAACGGGGATCGCCACCGCTTACATGGACTCGGTACCCATGGTTGCCATGACGGGCCAGGTGCCAACCAACCTGATCGGAAAAGACGCCTTCCAGGAGGCCGACATCACGGGCATAACGATGCCTGTGACCAAGCACAGCTATCTCGTCAGAAATGCGAAAGATCTCCCAAGGGTCTTCAAAGAGGCGTTCTACATCGCAAGAACCGGCAGGCCCGGACCCGTTCTGATCGATCTGCCTAGAGACGTCACCGTCGAAGAGCTGGACTTCGAATATCCTGAGATCGATCTGCCAGGCTACAGCCCGAACCTCAAGGTCCACAAACTCCAGATCAAGAGGGCAGCCCAAGCCCTGATGGAGGCGGAACGGCCCGTCATCTACGTCGGTGGAGGCGTCAAGTATTCCGACGGTCACAAAGAGCTCGTCGAGCTTGCAGAGAAGATCAAGGCCCCTGTGACGACGACCTTGATGGGGATCGGCTGTTTCCCAGAGGACCATCCACTCTCCCTCGGGATGCTCGGCATGCACGGGACGACGTACGCGAACTATGCGATCCAGGAGGCTGATCTGATCCTGGCAGTGGGTGCTCGGTTTGACGATCGAGTGACCGGAAAGATAGCGAGCTTCGCGCCCCTGGCCAAAATCGTCCACGTCGACGTCGACCCCGCCGAGATCGGAAAGAACGTCAGGGTCGACATACCAGTCGTCGGTGATGCGAAGCCCGCCCTGGCGGAGCTTGCAAAGGCCGTCGAGCCGAAATCCTGGAGTCCCTGGAACGACAAGGTCGCTGGCTGGAAGGGCGACCATCCGCTCTGCTATGCGAAAGACAGCGAGACGATCAAGCCCCAGTGCGTCCTTGATACGATCTGCAAGCTGTGTCCCGACGCTGTGATCGTGACCGAGGTCGGCCAGAACCAGATGTGGGCTGCTCAGTTCTTCACCCACAAGGACCCAAAGCACTTCATATCCTCGGGGGGCCTTGGGACGATGGGGTACGGATTTCCGGCAGCCATCGGGGCGAAGATGGGCTGTCCCGAAAAAGAGGTCTTCGACATAGCTGGGGACGGAAGCTTCCAGATGAACATTCAGGAGCTGGCAACGGCCGTCATAAACGACGTTGCCGTCAAGGTGATAATTCTGAACAACGGCGTCCTGGGCATGGTCAGGCAGTGGCAGGATCTATTCTACGACAAGAGGTTCTCGAACACGACTTTGACTCGGGTTCCCGACTTCGTGAAGGTGGCTGAAGCCTACGGTGCTCTTGGACTTCGGGCGACGAAGCCCTCTGAGGTCGAGCCGGTCCTGAAACGGGCGATCGATTCGGACAAGCCGACAGTCGTCGATATAATCATATCTCCGGACGAGAAGGTATCGCCGATGGTTCCTGCGGGAGCTTCCCTGAGCGAGATTCTGGAGTTGGAGGGGTGAAATTGAAGCACACCATAGCTGCCATCGTCGAGAACAAGCCGGGGGTCCTGGTCAGGATAGCTGCCCTATTCAGCAGGCGCAGCTTTAACATCGACAGTCTCACCGTCGGGGCGACCGACAACCCCGACTACGCGAGGATGACGATAACCGTCGATGGAGACGAGGTCGTCCTCGAGCAGGTCACAAAGCAGCTGAACAAGCTCGTCAACGTCATCCGCGTCAGCGAGCTGTTGCCATCGGAGTCGGTCGAGCGGGAGCTTGCGATAATCAAGGTTGCTGCGAAGAAAGAGGACCGAAACGAGATCATGCAGATCGTGGCCATCTTCCGGGCGAAGATCATCGACGTATCGCCCCGCTCGATCATAGTCGAGGTGACGGGAAGCCAGGATAAGGTCGAGGCGATGGTTCGGCTACTCCGTCAGTTCGGGATCAGGGAGATGGCCAGGACCGGCAAGGTCTCGATGACCAGGGGCGCGAAGGTCGTGAGCGCCTGATCTCGCGCAAGCCCAGTCAGAATTGCTCAGATCAAGTTTATATTAAATGCGTGATGTTTTCCAATAATTGGGAGGAGATAGGAAATGGCAAAGATATACCGTGACGAGGACGCCGACCTCGGCGTTCTGAAGGGTAAGACGATCGCCATCATAGGGTACGGAAGTCAGGGGCACGCCCAGGCCCAGAACCTGCAGGAATCGGGCCTCGACGTCGTCGCGGCCGACGTGAAAGGCTCGAAGGCCTGGAAGAGGGCCGAGGCGGACGGGATCAGGGTGACCACCGCGTCGGAGGCTGCGAAGGAAGCGGACTTGATCCACATACTCCTGCCAGACGAGATTCATCCGATCATCTACAGAAAAGACATCGAGCCTTATCTTGAGGAAGGAAACGCTCTGGGCTTCTCTCACGGCTTCAACATTCACTTCTCACAGATCATACCCCCCGAGAACGTCGACGTCTACATGGTGGCGCCGAAGGGGCCCGGCGATCTCGTGCGGAGGACTTACGTCGAGGGGATCGGTCTGCCATGCCTGGTCGCCATCCAGCAGGATTTCACCGGCAAGGCTTTCGAGACTGCCATGGCCTACGCCAAGGGGATCGGCGGAACGAGGGCAGGAGTCCTCGAGACGACCTTCGAGGAGGAGACCGAGACCGACCTATTCGGAGAGCAGGTGAACCTTTGCGGCGGCGTCACGGAGCTTATCAAGGCCTCCTTCGAGACCCTGTTGATGGCCGGGTACCAGCCTGAGATCGCATACTTTGAGACCTGCCACGAGCTGAAGCTGATCATCGACCTGATCCACGAGGGCGGCCTCATGAGGATGTGGGAGAACGTCTCCAACACCGCCGAGTACGGCGGCCTCACCCGGGGCGACCGGATAATCAACGAGCAGTCGAGAGAGGCGATGGTCGAGATCCTCGATGATATCCAGACCGGCAAGTTCGCCCGGGAGTGGATCCTGGAGAGCCAGGCGGGGCTTCCCGTCAAGAAGGCTCTTGAGAGGCAGGAGTCCGGCCACCCCATCGAGATCGTCGGCGAGGAGCTGCGGGCGATGATGCCCTGGCTCAAGAAAGATTGAAGATTATCCTTTAAGGAGGGATACTTGGCACCTGGAGGCGAGCGCCACAATCGGCGTCGCCCCTCCCGGGCCACGACTTCGTTTGAATTTTCAGTTTTCGTCTTTTCTCCCTCGATTTAAAATACGAGAAGTTCTTACACCTTTCCGGAGGACTCGCATTCGGCAAGGTCTTATCATGATCCCGGAAAATCTCAAAATCGGTGATGAACGTCTCGCAATTTGTCTTGGCGGCATTAAAGAGGCTGTAAAGGGATTCTGGGATCCTCCCTTGCTCCAAAATTATACAAGACACGGCCCCGATCATTCTGAAAGGATCGTTACGGTTTTGGGGGATCTGCTTGAAGGCCATTCTCATCGTCTGAACGATTACGAGAGGTTCATCCTTCTCGCCTCGGTCTATCTTCACGACATCGGGATGCAGTCTCCACGACATGCAGGCCTGCCCAAAAAGTCAGAGTACAGTCTCGAAGATATGGAGATCATCAGGAAGAATCACAACGAAGCGACGGCGAAGATCATCATCGAGAGCATTTCTCCGGGGTCGGATATCTCCCTGGGGCTGGAGGGCTGCAAGGTGCTGGCAAACTACGTCGTCAGCGTTTGCAGGTATCACCGCTCCCTGGACCTCGAAGAGCTGAAGGACACGTACGTCGGCGGAAAGGATGTGAAGCTCCCCCTTCTCGCGGCCCTTCTGAGGCTGGGGGACGAGCTGGACGCGGACTACAGAAGGGTCAACATGGAAGTATTGAAGATGAGGGATATCCCCGCGGAGAGCAAATATCACTGGTGGGCTCATCATTACGTCCAGAGCGTCTCGATCAAAAATGGAACCGTCGAGCTTTACTTCAGGTATCCAGAGGAATATAAAGATTCGGATATAATAGAAGCGCTCCGCCAGAAGGTCGTCGAATCGGTCCAGAAGCAGTATTTTGAGGTTTACGATATATTAGACGGATACGGGATAAGGCTTTACAGGGACGTCAAGATCGCCGAGGAAGAGTACCTTCCCGCAGGCCTGGAGCTGGTTCCCACCGATCTTATGGAATACATCGACGAGAACGTCTTAAAGCTCGTTGAGCAGTCCGAGGAGCTAAGCAGGACGACGGGGGTGACTTTTTACCTGGACGGGGTTCCCTATTCCGACGACGCTGAAGTTGTGAAGTGCATAGGAAGGATAACTGAACTGTTCGGACTAGAGAAAACCCGCGAGGCTTTAGGAGAGATCGAGCGATGTCGGACCCTCATGATGGGGCCGAAGGATAGGATGACTTTCTCGTTGGTGGCGGGGAACTGTTATTATATTCTGGGCAATTTAATCAAGGCAGAGAATTATTACGACGAATTGCTAAAGATCAGCGAGAGAGTGAAACTTCTAGCGATCTACAAAAAGGAGATACTTACAGCTAAAGCGAATGCCTTGGGCAATATTGGCCTCATCTACATCGCCAAAGGCGAACTCGACCAGGCGCTAAAATGCATTGAAGAAGCGCTGAAGGTTCACAAGGAAATAGGGCACAGACAGGGAGAAGCAGCCGCTTTGGGCAACATCGGCCTCATTTACCGTGACAAGGGCGAACCCGACCAGGCGCTAAAATACATTGGAGAAGCGCTGAAGATAGACAAGGTGATCGGGGATAGGCAGGGTGAAGCAAGGCAGTTGGGAAACGTCGGCCTCATTTACCAAGCCAAAGGTAAACTCTACAAGGCACTAAAATACATTGAAGAAGCGCTGAAGGTTCACAAGGAGGTCGGGTACAGGCAGGGGGAAGCAAACTCGTTGGGTAACATCGGCCTCATTTACCGTGACAAAGGCGAACTCAACCTGGCGCTGAAATATCTGGAAGAAGCGCTGAAGATTGACAAGGAAATTGGGTACCGACAGGGAGAAATCGGTGATTTGGGCAATATCGGGCTCATTTACCAAAACAAAGGTGAGCTTGACCATGCTCTAAAATACTTGGAAAAAGCGCTGAAGATTGGCAAAGAAATTGGCTACCGGAAAGGAGAAGCAAACCAGTTGGGCAACATCGGCCTAATTTACCATCACAGAGGTGAGCTTGACCAGGCGCTAAAATACTATCAAGAAGTGCTGAAGATCGACAAGGAAATTGGGTACCGACAGGGAGAAACTACCGCGTTGGGCAACATTGGGCTCGTTTACAGAGCTAAAGGCGAAACTGACCAGGCGTTAAAATACCTGGAAGACGCGCTAGAGATTGAAAAGGACATGGGGCACAGACAGGGAGAAGCAAATATTTTGGGCAACATCGGGCTTATTTACATGGACAAAGGCGATCTTGACCGGGCACTAAAGTACCTGGAAGAAGCGCTGAAAGTTCACAAAGAGGTGGGGTACCGGCAAGGAAAAGCCAACGCGTTGGGCAACATAGGCCTAATTTACCATCACAAAGGCGATCTTGACCAGGCGCTAAAATACTATCAAGAAGTGCTGAAAGTTCACAAAGAGGTGGGGTACCGGCAGGGAGAAGCAAACCAGTTGGGCAACATCGGGCTTATTTACATGGACAAAGGCGATCTTGACCGGGCGCTAAAATACCTGGAAAGAGCGCAAAAAATTGAGAAAGAACTGGGGCACAGACAGGGAGAAGCAACCGCTTTGGGCAACATCGGCCTCATTTACCGCGACAAAGGCGAACTCGACCAAGCGCTCAAATGCCTGAAAGATGCACTAGAAATCTTCAAAATATCTGCCCCACAATATGCGGTCAAAACATTAAATAATATATCTAATATATATTTTGAACAAAGAGATTATGAGAAGGGTTTTGAGTATTTGGGACGAGGTGTATCATCATCAACTTCTCTCGAACAAATCAATAACGTTCTTTTTAACATTTGGCAAAAAGTAAAAGAAATGATAAATAAAAATGATTGGGAAAACCTTGAGAAAGTTAATTGTACATATACAACTGGAGTTATTACTGATGAAACTTGGGTCAACTTTTTTAAAGCAATTCACGAATATGCAATTTACAAAGAAAAATGTGATGATTTTCATAGAAAGATATACGAAGATGCACGTAACCAGCTAAATAACGAATTTAGAAAATTATTAAATGAACTTTTAGAGGTCAAAAGATGATTGTATCACCTCTTAGAGTTTACATAAGTTCATCATGGAGTGGCGATTTAGACGATGAAAGATCAGCTACAGAAGATTTAATAAAATCAGACCTGCTGATGTTTCCTGTTTATCCAAAACACGCAGCAACTCGTGATGTGCCTTCAGATTATTTTAAGATAATGGGTGAATGCGATTTAGTTGTCGTTATTCTTGGAGAGCGATATTCAGAACATGTTTTTAATGAAATTAATTATGCATTTCGCAATAATATGCCTGTTCTATGTTTCAAAAAAGACTGCGAAAGAGATGGTGAACTTGATGAAGAAGTTGGTCTTATTGAGACCAATAGAGTTATAACAACAAAATTTAAAACAGTAAATGACTTACGTACCGGACTGAAAGAGGCAATTCTTGAGTTGTTATCAACAAAGTACAAAGATTATATTGAAATAGAGAAGGCAATAATGGCCCTTATTACTAATGGACGTATAGAAATCTTAAAGCCAAAACCGCTGAAAAACGAATACATTGGGGTTTCCAGAATAAATCCATATGAATGAATATTAATTGAAACCGGATATTCTTCGTTATAAACTCATATTCATTAAGCGTTACTACAATTGGAGCGACTCTCGCTCACCGGCCGCAAAGACGCCCTCCGCCGAAATGGCGCTATCCCCAAAAGTAACGCGGCGGAAAAGGTGATATCGTATCAACACCATCTTTTCAAAAGTCAAACAGCGCACC
>DUKF01000265.1 GCA_013329455.1 Methanotrichaceae archaeon
CAGCCTGTACCCTCCTCATCAGCCTCTCCCAGTTTCTGTTCAGGATCCCGTAAAGCCACATCCCGATCTCGTACTTCAGGAACTTGACGTCCTTCATGGGGTCGTAGTTTCCAAGGCCGACGGGGTTACCCTCCGCGTCGGCGGAGCCCGAGGCGTCCAGGACGTGGATCACGGCCTCCGCAACCCTGAGGCTGTCGAGAAACTCGTTTCCCAGGCCCTTTCCGAGATGAGCGTCGGGGACAAGCCCAGCAACGTCGATCAGCTCGATGGGAACGTACCTCACACCGTCCCTGCACTTGCCGCATTCGGTCTCAAGCTCCCTGCAGGGGCAAGGAACCCTCACGTGAGATACCCCGTGGTTCGCATCGATCGTGGTGAAGGGGTAGTTTGCTATCTCCACCTCGGCAAGGGTCGCCGCCTTGAAGAAGGTGGACTTGCCGGCGTTAGGCTTTCCAGCCAGTCCCACTGATAACATTGGATCGCATCCAGGTTTTCGAATATATTTTGAAGCCCGCTATTCATCGGACTCTTTTCATCTCCTTATGTTCACGGGAACGCCCTGACTGAGGAGCTCAGCGGTCTTGGTGGAAAACCGCTCTTCTTTGCCCTTGGCGAGCCTTCCGGCGAGCGCTAGTCCTTTCTCGGAGACGGCACCCTCCTCGATGGATCCTGCCGCTAGAGCGCTCTCGTAGATCTGGGCACCGGCGTCGGTCCTGGGGAGAACCGTCGACCAGCCCGACTTCGACCCGACGCTCCCAACGGATATGTCGGCCAGCTCCGCGGCGAAGTCGAAGCAGGGCCCGCACCCTTTCCAGACGTATTCGTCGGTCTGGTCGATGGGGATCTCTTTGACCTTGTCTCCCGATAGGACTCTGAACATCCCCTTCTGGATCTCGAACTTATCCACGTCCTCAGGCTTGAGGCCGAAGGTGCCCTGGACGAGCTTTGGGAAAAGCTGCTCGTACTCGAAGTTCTCCATGCAGAATAGGCCCACGAGTAGGGCGATCCTGTCCTGGCCGAACTGGTAGGGCTCATCCAAAAGCTGGACCTTCCTCAGCGCCTGGATCTGGCAGGGGGTGCCGACAAAGCCGATCTTCTTGAACCCCTGGTCGATCGCCATCTGAACGCCGGTGACGCTCGGGGTGATGGTGTACTTCGTCCCAGCAGCGCTAGCGATCTCCTCGGCGGTCGTCGCAACCTTGGGAACGGTCCTCCACTTCTCATCCCTGCCGGTGACGACGGCGCAGTCGATCACACCCGACTCCAGAGCCTGGATAAGAAGGGCGGTGACGACTCCTCCGTCCTGGGCCTTACCCTGGACGTCGGACCTTGCGATCCTGGCGGAGGAGGCCTTCTTGTAGATCCCCAGGGGCTCGTCTTCCTTTCTCACCCTCTCGAAGATCTTCTTCTCCATCGTCGGCATGTCCAGCATCGTCCTCGGACAGTAGGCGTAGCAGAGGCCACAGAGGGGGTCGTAGTCGATCAGCTCGGGCCTGTTCTCCTGCTTGTCGATCTTGGGGCAGAAGGCGATGCAGTTTCCACAGTAACAGCAAAGCTCCTTCTTGATGACGTCATATTCAAGCTCACCAAATCCGTACTCAAGATATGTGGGCTCGGGATACTTCTCCTTGGCAGCCATGATCACCTCTCCAAAAGCTAGTGGCGTAGATAGCGGCCAATTAGCCTAAAGCTTTTATGGTATATCGGGGCGAGAGCGGTTATGATCCTGGGCCTTGACGTGGGTGGCGCAAACACCAAAGTCGCCAGCTCCGACGGCAAATTCACTTCGATCGAGTACATGCCCCTCTGGAAGGAGGCTTCCTTAGAGCCGCTCCTCCGTCAGATATCCAGGGAGGCAGGGCCTGAGGCTCTCGCCGTCGTTATGACCGGGGAGCTTGCAGACTGCTTTTCTAATAAACGAACCGGCATCGCTCACATCAAGGACGCCGTCGAGCGGGCCTTCTCCTGCCCTGTCAGCTTCTGGGGCGTCGAGGGCTTTCGGTGGGAGGATATAGGCGATCTCGCCGCAGCCAACTGGTCCGCCTCGGCGAGGCTCGTCTCTGAGGAGATCGGAGACTGCATCTTCGTGGACATGGGCTCCACCACCACAGACTTGATACCGCTAAAGAATGGACCCAAGGCCGCCAGAACCGACTTCGAGCGGCTGGCGCGAGGCGAGCTGATCTACGCCGGCCTTCTGAGGACGAACCTTGCCGCCCTTTTGCGAAGTGTGGAGATCGAGGGGAGATGTGTCCCTCTCTCCTCGGAGCTATTCGCCATCACCGCCGATGCTCATCTCGCTCTCGGCGGCATAACTGAAATCGAGTATGCCGTCGAGGCCCCCGACGGCGGCGGAAAAGACCGGCTCTCGGCCAAAAGGAGGCTGGCGAGGACCGTCTGCGCAGATCTCGAAGAAATCGGATCGGATGCGGCAGTCAAGATCGCCCGCCAGGCGAAATTTCGCCAGGAGAAGCTCTTGACGGACGGGATTCGCAGACTGGCAGTGCAGCACGGCCTCGATCTCGTCGTCGCAGCCGGGATCGGCGAAGAGCTGATCGCAGAGGCCGCCCGCGACCTCGATCTAGAATGCGTCAGATTGTCTGAGATGTACGGAAAATCTGTCTCAGACGTGTTCCCAGCTTACGCGGTGGCACGTCTTCTGGAGATCGAGCCATGGAGCTGAAAGCTCCTTTTTTCTGCTGAAAAAAGCGGGGCGGTTTAGCTCCCAAACCCGTGGGCGAGGTAGGGGGCGACGATTATGAAGAGGAGCGAAGAGAAGATCAGCCAAGCCATCGCCGTCACCAGGGCTTGAGTCATCCTCTCCGCCCTGGCCTCGCTCTTGAAGATCGCCGCAAACCCCATGTGGAGCAAGTCCCTGAAGATATGGCCCCCGTCCAGAGGCACCGCTGGAAGGCAGTTGAATAGCCCTGCATAAAGGTTGATCAGCCCGATCCAGAAGAGGAAGTTGGCGATCCAGAATATCTTTCCTCCCAAGGGCTCGGCCCAGCCAGAGGGCTCGAAGAGCTGAGTCATCCAACCCGAAAAACCGGGAAAGCCCAGCTCGGTGAAGCCGGGAATCCCCGAGAAGGGAAGGCTCATGAGTGAGAATATTCCCCTGATGCCGGATCTTGGCATCTCCCGCAGGGCTGCAAGGAAGGACCCCGCAGGAAACTCCTGGAAGGTTGCTCCGTCCAGGTAGACGGCGTTCGCCGAGACACCGGAGAAACCGACGCCTATGAATCCCGTTCCCGATCCATCGGGGTTTGCTGTGAGCACGACTTCGTACTCTCCCCGGTTCGTCCCGATGGAGACGGTCTGCCCCTCTCTGGTCGAGTTCATGTAGGACCTAAAAGATCCCCAGTCTGGGGTCGAAACTCCGTCGATCTCGGAGATGGTGACCCCTGGGGCCATACCCGCCTCCTTGGCCGCAGACCCCTCGAAGACGTATGAGACGACAACGCCCTTCCGGAGAGGTCCATCGAGGCTCAAGTCCACCACCTCATCGCCCCGGAGGAGCTTGAGCTTCTGTAGATTTCCTTCTTCCGCCAGTAGATCCTTGAGGTTCTCGATCCTCATGCCGTCGACCAGGAGGAGGATCATCTGACTCTCAAAGCCAGCAAGCTCTGCTGCGGAATCTGGGACCACGTCCACCACCACGACTCTGTCAACGGGCGCGATGGCTCCTATGACCGGCCCGAAGAAGAGGGCCAGCGCCACCGCCGCAACAACGAAGTTCGCTATGACTCCAGCGGAAAGGATCCTGACCCTGGCGGCCCGGGATGCCTTCGCTTTCTTATTTTCCGACCCGAAAAGCTCTTCCTCGTCCGGCTCGACGAAGGCCGCCACTGGGGCTACTAGAAGGGCGATCCCCATCG
>DUKF01000080.1:0-3295 GCA_013329455.1 Methanotrichaceae archaeon
GGGCTCGTAGCTCAGTTAGGCAGAGCGTCTGGCTTTTAAGTTTTTTGAACGAAGATACCAGGTGGTCGAGGGTTCAAATCCCTTCGAGCCCGCTTATCGCTTATTTCTGGGAAGTGGCTGTATGAAAAAATTTACGATGCAGGATCACGACTTGGTTCCTGCCCATATTCTCCTTTCTCCTGAAGAGTTGGAGGAGATGCTGAAGAGTTACGGTGTGGATTCTGCCCAGTTACCAAAGATCCATGTCACCGATCCGGTGGTGAAGGAGATCGAGGGAAAGGTGGGCGACGTGGTCAAGATAATCAGGAAGAGTTACACATCTGGAGAGTCGGTCTTTTACAGACTGGTAATTGCCTAAGAGGTGTTTTACGGTTTGCTTGACAGAAACGTTCTATATAAGGCCTATTTTACAAAAGACAAGCTGGTCCACCATCACATAAACTCGTTCGACGATTTCATAGACCTAGGCCTACAGAAGGTGATCAACGAGGTGGGGACCATCGAGACGAACATCGAGGATACCTACGTCAAGCTCGGCGCGATCAGAGTTGAGACGCCCACGGTTACCGAGGCCGACGGCTCCGTGGAGAGGCTCTACCCGAACGATGCGAGGCTTCGAAACCTCTCCTACGCATCACCGCTTCGCTTGGAGATGACGATCGTTCAGGGCGAGACCGAAAAAGAGCCGGTAGAGGCGATGATCGGTAAGATCCCGATCATGATAATGTCCAAGGTCTGCAACATTTCTGGCCTATCTCGCGAGGAGATGATCGAGTACGGGGAAGATCCTCTCGACCCGGGCGGCTACTTCGTGGTTAATGGGTCTGAGAGGGTGATCATGACCCTCGAGGACCTCTCCCCCAACAAGATCCTGGTGGAGTACAACCAGAGGTACGACACCTTGATAGAGGTGGCCAAGGTCTTCTCTCAGAGGCAGGGCTACAGGTCCCTCGTGATCGTCGAGCGGGGCAAAAAGTCGATTTTGGAGGTATCCTTCCCCTCCGTTAGCGGAAGGCTGAACTTCGTCACCCTAGCAAGAGCTCTCGGCATTGAGACTGATATGGACATCGTCCAGGCCGTCTCCGACAACTCGGAGATCATAAAGTTCATGCTCGAAAACCTGGAGGAAGCGGAGGTCGCAACCAAGGAGGAGGCCCTGGAGAAGATCGGTGGCCGGGTGGCCGCGGGCCAGGCGAAAGAGTACCAGAAGAAGAGGGCGGCCTACGTCCTGGACAGATACCTTCTACCTCACATCGGTGTGGAAGAGGGCGACCGGTATGCTAAGGGCCTCTTTTTGGCGAGGATGGCCGAGGCATGCTTTGAGCTGGCCCTCGGAAAGAGGGGCCAGGATGACAAGGACCACTATGCCAACAAGAGACTCAAGCTGAGCGGAGACCTCATGGAGGACCTTTTCAGGGTCGCTTTCAGCAGGCTTACGAGGGATATCAAGTACCAGCTCGAGCGGGCCAGCATGAGAAACCGCGAGCTGAACGTCATCACTACCGTTCGGGCGGACGTTCTCTCTGAGAGGATGATCCATCCCCTCGCCACGGGAAACTGGGTCGGCGGCAGGACCGGCGTCTCCCAGCTCCTCGACAGGACCGATTACATGGCGACCTTGAGCCACCTGCGAAGGGTGATATCTCCTCTGTCGAGGTCCCAGCCTCACTTCGAGGCGAGAGACCTTCACCCCACCCAGTGGGGAAGGATCTGTCCCAGCGAGACGCCGGAAGGTCCCAACTGTGGCCTTGTGAAGAACTTCGCCCAGGGCGTGGAACTTTCCATTGGAGTCGAGGAATACGAGGACGTAAAGAAGATGCTTTTGGACCTGGAAGTCGTTCCGGTGGGTGGTCGCGTTGAGTAGTGCCAGGGTATTTGTCAACGGGGAGTTCGTGGGGACCCATTCCGACCCCCACAAGCTCGTCAAGGAGATGAGAAAGCTCAGAAAGGGCGGCCAGATAAGCACCCAGATCAACGTCTCCTACTTCGAGAGGACTAACGAGATTCTGATCAGCACCGACTCCGGGAGGGCTCGACGGCCCCTCATAGTCGTGGAAAACGGAGTTCCCCTCGTCACCGAAGAGCACGTTGAAAAGCTTCGGCTCGGCGAGATCGCATTTTCCGACTTGGTGGCCGAGGGGCTCGTCGAGTATCTCGACGCTGCCGAGGAGGAGAACGCTCTTGTGGCCATTTGGGTGGAGGATATAACCCCGGAGCACACCCACCTCGAGGTCGACCCCTCCATGATCCTCGGGATCTGTGCTGGCCTCGTCCCATATCCAGAGCACAACGCCAGCCCCAGAAACACCATGGGCGCGGGCATGATCAAGCAGTGCCTTGGAACCCCCATGGCCAACACCAAGCTTCGGCCCGATACGAGAGGCCATTCCCTCCACTACCCTCAGAGGTCTCTGTGCAGGAGCAGGACCGCTGACGCCCTCGGGTTCGACGAGAGGCCCGCAGGCCAGAACTTCGTGGTGGCGGTCCTCGTATACGAGGGGTACAACATCGAGGACGCCCTCATCCTCAACAGGGGATCTATTGAACGAGGCCTTGGCAGAAGCCATTTCTTCAGGGTCTCGGAGGCCGAGGAGCGAAAGTACCCCGGGGGCCAGGAAGACAAGTTCGAGATACCTGACATGGAGGTGAGGGGTGCGAGGGGAACTGAGGCCTACTCAGAGCTCGACGATGACGGCCTCGTCAACCCCAACGCCGTGGTGGCACCAAACGACGTTCTGATCGGGAAGACCTCGCCGCCGAGGTTCCTGGAGGAGCCGACGGAGTTCGGGATCACGCCTCAGCAGAGGCGCGAGACCTCTGTGACCATGAGGTCGAACGAGAAGGGCGTAGTGGACACGGTGATTCTGACCGAATCCTCCAACGGAAACCGACTCGCCAAGGTCAAGACGAGGGACCAGAGGATCCCGGAGCTCGGGGACAAGTTCGCGTCGCGACACGGCCAGAAGGGTGTCGTCGGCCTGATAGTTCCGCCTGCTGACATGCCTTTCACCGAGACCGGCCAGGTTCCTGACCTGATAGTCAACCCTCACGCCATCCCCTCCAGGATGACGGTGGGTCACGTCCTGGAGATGATCGGGGGCAAGATGGGAGCTCTCGAGGGAAGGCTCGCCGACGCAACAGCCTTTTTGGGCGAAGAGGAGGCGGACATGAGGGCAGCCCTCACCAAGTTCGGTTTCTCCCACACCGGTAGAGAGGTGATGTACAGCGGCACCAACGGCGAACAGATCATGGCCGACGTCTTCGTCGGGGCGATCCTCTACCAGAAGCTCTACCA
>DUKF01000080.1:3342-6828 GCA_013329455.1 Methanotrichaceae archaeon
CCCGTCCAGGTCCTCACCAGGCAGCCCACCGAAGGTCGTGCGAGGGAAGGTGGTCTTCGGTTCGGCGAGATGGAGCGCGACGTCCTGATAGCCCACGGCGCGGCTTTGGCCCTCAAAGAGAGGCTGGTCGATGAGTCTGACAAGGTGACGGAGCTCGTCTGCAGCCGTTGCGGCATGATCGCAATTCACGACAAGCGCAGGAACGTCGACTACTGCTCGGTCTGCGGCTCGGACACCGAGATATACCCCGTGGAGATGAGCTACGCCTTCAAGCTCTTGCTGGACGAGATAAAGTCCCTCGGCGTCGCCCCCAGGCTGATTTTGGAGGACGCAGTTTAGGTGTAAATATGACCGTCCCGAAGAGAATTGGTAAGATTAGTTTTGGGCTCATCTCTCCTCAGGAGTTCCGGAGGATGAGCGTGGTGAAGATCATAACTGCAGATACCTACGACGACGACGGTTTTCCCATCGAGATGGGCTTGATGGACCCCAGGCTAGGGGTTATCGACCCGGGTCTGCGGTGCAGGAGCTGTGGCGGAAGGCCCGGCGAATGCCCCGGCCACTTCGGTCACATCGACCTCATAGCTCCCGTGATCCACGTCGGATTTGCAAAACTCATAAGGAAGATCCTCCGCGGAATCTGCAAGGACTGCTCTAGGCTTATGCTCCTTGAGAACGAGAAGAGGATGTACCTCGAGCAGATCGAAACCCTCCTCCGGCTCGGCCAGACCACCGACGACGTCGTGAACAAGGCCTTCGGCGAGGCCCGAAAGCACAAGGTCTGTCCTTACTGCGGTGCGCCTCAGCTCGAGATCAAGTTCGAGCGGCCCCTCGCTTATGTCGAGGACGGCCACAAGCTCACACCCTCAGATATAAGGGATCGGTTCGAGAAGATCCCCGACGACGACATCAAGGTGATGGGGATGAACCCGGAAACAGCCCGGCCCGAGTGGATGCTTCTCACGGTCCTTCCCGTGCCACCGGTGACGATGAGGCCCTCGATCACTCTTGAGAGCGGTCAGAGGAGCGAGGACGACCTCACCCACAAATTGGTGGACATAATCAGGATCAATCAGCGGTTCCAGGAGAACAGGGCAGCAGGCGCGCCTCAATTGATCATCGAGGACCTCTGGGAGCTTCTTCAGTACCACATCACGACTTTCCTCGACAACACCGTATCCGGGGTGCCCCCGGCCCGCCATAGGAGCGGCCGGCCTCTCAAGACCCTATCTCAGAGGCTGAAGGGCAAAGAAGGGAGGTTCAGAGGTAGCCTATCGGGCAAGAGGGTGAACTTCAGCGCCAGGACGGTGATCTCGCCAGACCCGAACCTCAGCATAAACGAGGTCGGCGTCCCGATGGAGATCGCGATGGAGCTGTCAGTGCCCTTGGTCGTTAACTTGAGGAACATCGAAGTGATGCGAGACTTCGTGAGAAGGGGTTCGGATAAACATCCGGGCGTGAATTACGTCACCAGAGCCGACGGGAGGAGGGTCAAGATCACCGATCGGAACTGCGAAGAGGTGGCTGACCAGCTCGAGTTCGGATGGAAGATCGACCGGCAGCTGATGGACGGGGACATAGTCCTCTTCAACCGGCAGCCGTCTCTTCACAGGATGTCGATCATGTCCCACAAGGTGGTCGTCATGCCCCACAAGACCTTCAGGCTGAACCCGGCGGTCTGCCCGCCCTACAACGCCGACTTCGACGGGGACGAGATGAACATGCACGTCCCCCAGACCGAAGAGGCGAGGGCCGAGGCCCACATACTGATGCGGGTCCAGGAGAACATCCTATCACCCAGGTTCGGTGGGCCGATCATCGGCGGCATTCACGACTACGTCACCGGAAACTTCCTCCTAACTCACGGCGACAGAAGGATCAACCGACTTGAGGTTATGGAAATCTTCAAGAAGCTCCCTCACTTGGAGCTTCCTGACCCCCGAGGGCACGATGAGAATGGCGAACCCTACTGGACAGGAAAGCAGATATTCAGCCTCACTCTCCCCAAAGGCTTGAACCTCGGCTTCAAGGCATCCTTCTGCAAGAACTGCGACCAGTGCAAGGGGGAGGAGTGCGATGACGACGCCTACATCGTCATCCGTGACGGGGAGATCCTCAGTGGCACCATCGATGCCGCGGCCGTTGGGGCCTTTAAGGGCAAGATCACCGACAGAGTGATCAAGGAGTATGGCCCGACGATCGGCGCAGGCTTCATCGACGCGATGACCCAGATGGCGATCAGAGGAATAATGCTGGCGGGGTTCAGTTTCGGGATAGATGATGAGGACATCCCCAAGGAGGCCGTGGACCAGATCCAGGACGTTCTGAACACCGCAAGGCAGAACGTGACAAAGCTCATCGCGGCCTACGAGGCGGGCGAGCTAGAGCCTCTTCCCGGAAGGACTCTGGACGAGACCCTGGAGATGCGGATAATGCAGACCCTTGGAAAGGCGAGGGACAGCACCGGCTCCATCGCAGGCAGGTACCTGGGACTTGACAACAGCGGCGTTGTGATGGCCGTCAGTGGAGCCCGAGGATCGATGCTCAACTTAACTCAGATGGCGGCCTGTGTCGGTCAGCAGAGTGTCAGAGGCGAGCGGATCAGGCGAGGTTACGAAGGACGAACCCTACCCCACTTCAGGAGGGGGGATCTTGGAGCTGAAGCTCACGGATTCGTCCAGTCCAGCTACAAGGGGGGGCTCAACCCCACCGAGTTCTTCTTCCACGCGATAGGTGGGAGAGAGGGGCTAGTTGACACGGCTATCAGGACGTCCCAGAGCGGCTACCTTCAGAGGAGGCTGATCAATGCCCTCCAGGATCTGGAGGTCCAATACGATGGGACCGTCAAGGAGACAAGGGGCATAATCGTCCAGTTCAACTATGGCGAGGACGGAATCGACGCCTCGAAGAGAGATTACGCAAGCCCTGAGAACGTCCACCGGATAGTCCAGAGAGTGCTGAGAAAGGAGGGTGCATGAGCCTATCAGATAAGGAGGTCCTCAAAAAGATCGAGAATCTCCCCTTGCCGCTGAACATAAAAAAGTCTCTTGGCGACGAGCTGAAAGAGGTCGAGATCGTCGAAGAGGAGTTCCAGGAGATAGCAGACCTGGTGGTGGCCGATTACGAGAGGTCCAAGGTCGAGCCATGCGAGGCGGTGGGGGTCGTCGCGGCCCAGTCGATCGGCGAGCCAGGCACCCAGATGACCATGAGAACCTTCCACTATGCGGGGGTCGCAGAGATCAACGTCACCCTCGGCCTTCCGAGGCTGATAGAGATCGTGGACGCCAGGAAGATCCCGAGCACGCCCACCATGACGGTCCGCCTGGAGAAGGATTACGCCCTCGACCGGGACATTGCAAGGGAGGTTGCCTGGAGCATCGAGTCCACCAACATACTTCATCTCGGGTCGATAGCTACCGACCTTGCGGAGATGAACGTGGTGATCGAGCTGAACGAGGACGCCCTGATTCAGCGAAAGATCACCGC
>DUKF01000079.1 GCA_013329455.1 Methanotrichaceae archaeon
TGCGGGGTATTCAATTCAAAAGAAGATGCAACCAAAAGAGAGCCTATTGAGGAAAATAATTTAGGGAACAAACAAAGCGATGAAATTATCACAACTGAAGATGAATATGAAGGTTATTATATAGTTAAGACCATTATTCGTGATATTATTGACGCTAAACGAGTGAATATCCGGGACGTTAAGAGTTATTGCAATGTCCTTTTGGATGATAACAATCGTAAGCCGATTTGCCGCCTTTATTTCAATTCTTCGCAAAAATATATAGGATTAATTGATGGTCAGAAAAACGAAGAAAGGATGCCAATTGATGATCTAGATGAAATCTATGAATATGCTGATAGACTGAAATCCACTGTAAAATCTTACGATGTGAATGAGGCTGCATCAGAAAGTAACGGGGTTAGGGGAACATACATTGATCATTTCGAATTAAATGGGGTCAAATATGAAGTGGATTCTTGGAAAAGTATGCTCCTCAAAATATGTGGTCTCATGCTAACTGCCCATAAAGGTCAGTTCGATAATGTTCTCTCTTTAGGGGGGCGCAAAAGGGCTTATTTTTCAAAGAATCCAACTGAATTAAGATCACCAGAGCCCATAACCGGGACTGACATATATGTTGAGACAAGCCACAGCGCAGACAGAATAGTAAAATTATCGAGGGACATAATCTCGCTATTCGGTTACTCAGAAGATGATATTTCGATCAATACAAAGTAACTTGGTAGCGGTAGACTAGTTACCAGTCCCTTGCCATTTTTATTCTCATTTTCGATTTAATCTCTTAGAAGCGTTTTAAGACCTGATTTTTCGTGGGTGGTGTTATCTACCGACTGTCATTGCCTGCAGATGCTGGAGGAGATCTCCACCGAGATGACGGCCTGCCTCTCTACAACCTGTTTATATAACTCTTTACACCGTTGATCCTTTGGATAGTACGATAGCTGGAGAACCACGGGCAGTGAGGATAGCCTTCCAAGGAGATCGTGGCGAAGGTAGCCAGAGAGGCGGAGATGGCGCCAGAGTCGGTGGAGCTCATCGTAGAGTGGCGACACCGAAGCATTTTTAGTGGGTTGTGACATTATCGATCTTTCATGAGGGGGTTAAGACGAAAACTAAACTCATTTTGGCCCTGCTGATGCTTGCCACGCTGGCGACACCTGCTGTAGCGGACGAGGTGGACGATCTCATATTGGATCTGAAGTACGGGCAAGCCGATGTCCGGGCGAACGCCTCCTGCTCTCTCGGATCTATCGGTGATCCCAGAGCGGTCGATCCTCTAATTGCGGCTCTCAAGGACGAGGACGAAGAGGTCCGATCGTTGGCTGCGGTGTCCCTCGGCAAGATTGGAGATGCCAGGGCGGTTGACCCACTCATTGAGGCTCTTGAGGAATCGGATGTCCGAGAGGATGCTGCCTGGGCTCTCGGCTCTATCGGTGATCCTAGAGCGATCGATCCTCTCATCAAGACTGTGAAAGACGATGCGTGGTCGGTTCGACTGAGTGCTGTACAGTCTCTCGGCGATCTTGGCGATCCCAAGGCGATAGAGCCACTTACTTATCTGGCTCTAAAAGATACGGATACCAGGGTTCGAGGGGGAGCCGTCAAAGCTCTCGGCGATATCGGCGATCCCAAGGCCATCGATCCTCTAATCGCAGCTTTAAAGGATTTGGAGCCGGAGGTCCGAGATATGGCTGCAGAAGCCCTCGTCAAAATCGACGAACCTGCAGTCGATGCGCTAATAGAGGTTCTAAAGGATGAAGACCCGGAAGTCCGAGCGAAGGCTGCCGGGGCTCTCGCAGATATCGGTGATGTCAGAGCGGTCAATCCGCTTATAGAGGCCCACAATTTTGACGAGGCTATCAAGCTGGATCCAGAGTCAGCTTTGGCCTGGGTCGGAAAAGGCCTTGCTCTCTACGACCTGGGAAAGCACATTGAGGCGATACAGGCTTATGATGAGGCCATCAGGCTGGATCCAGAGTACGCCCACGCCTGGAAAAATAAAGGCCTTACTCTCAGTAACCTGAGCAAGTACGATGAGGCCGTTCAGGCTTATAATGAGGCCATCAGGATCAATCCCGGAGATGCCGACGCCTGGAACAACAAAGGCACCGCTCTTGAAGCTCTTGGCAGGACATCTGAGGCCAACGCAGCCTGTGCCAAGGCTCGGGAGCTGGGGTTGTAGAGGTTGCTGATTGGCAAGGGCGACTAGCGAGGGTTGCTCTGAAGAAGCTGGGGGAGGGGGGTGAATTGGCACCTCACTCATCCCACCCAGGTGGCGTGCCGGGTGTAGGGCTGGAGACCTCCGGGCAGCGGGGCCCGACTTCGAGAAGATGGTGGCGAATGTCGCAAGGGTGGCCGAAGTCTCGCCGGAGCTGGTTGGGTTCACAATCAGCTTTATGGCTTCTTGGTGGTTGCCACCCCTGACGTCCCAAAGCTTCCGAAACGGTCGCGTTGGTAGATACTTTTATAGTCTGGCCATCTATTTCAATTTCAATGCCAGATAGCCCCTTCAACAACAGCAACCTGTTCTCGAATCACTACCTAAAGCGGCTAGTCCAGAAAAACCCCGAATGGAGCGATCCCGACGGCTTGGACCAGGTCTTTGAGGTGCTGAAGGAGAAGCTTACTGACTCCAGTATCGAGGTCTTCAAGACGATCGGCGAACCAGAGCTTGAGGACGCCTTGATAAAGCCACGTCTCAAAATGTTATGCCACCATTTTGGGGTCCAGGTGCCAGTTTGCGGGGGGCGATACAAGCCAGATTACGGGTTCTTACAGGACGAAGGATCTCGGGATGAAGCCTACCTTCACAGAGAGAATTTCTACGCCAAAGCCATAGCCGTGGGTGACGCGAAGAGGTGGACAGTCTCCCTCGACAAGAACCAGGAGAAGGCGAAGGGCCAGTTCGAGATGATCAACCCCAGCTTTCAGATCGATACCTACCTTCGAGAGACGGCGCCGAAGGGGGCGCAATCTCGCTCGCGTCTTGCGCTCACGGCGATGGGCACTTCTGCGCCCCCACCCAGCAGATATCCTGAAGTTCAGCAGATGTATTTCTCGTCACAATCGGATTGATCCAGAAGACGATCCCCCTATCCGAGATTTCTTTTTCATCCCAACCCGGATCGAAACGGTCCTTGGCGTTCATCCCAACACCAAAAATTAACCCTAATATTTAATATGTTATCTAAAAACATCCGTTCGAACATATCTGGCGCACAAAATTTGTAACGCCTTTAGCTATCGAATTAAGTAAGCTGTCTATCAGCATAACCCTTAATCAACTTTCATAACCCGTATGAAACTGTATCAAATCTCTTTATAAATGCATGAAGGCGTTGTGCCTGTCAGACAAGTCGCACGTATTGAGGGTTCATCCAAGATACGGACTTCGATAGATCTAAAGGTGGTGCATTATGGTTCTAGACAGCGGTGATACGGCCTTTATCCTGGTCGCAACGGCCATGGTCATGTTGATGATACCAGGTGTCGGGCTATTCTACGGAGGTCTCGTCCGGAAGAAGGACGTAGTCTCCATGATCGGCCTATCCTTCCTGGCGATGGCCTTGGTCAGCGTCCAGTGGGTGCTGGTCGGCTACAGCCTATCCTTCGGGACGGATATAGCAGGCTTCATAGGAGGCCTCGACTTCCTGGGCCTGCGGGGTATCGGGATGGACGCGGGAGATATGACGATACCTGGTCTCTTGTTCATGGCCTTCCAGCTCATGTTCGCAGGGATCACCCTTGCGATAATAACCTCTGCCGTGGCTGAGAGGGTGAAGATCGGATCGTTCGTAGTCTTCGGAATTCTCTGGACGACCCTCGTCTACGATCCCCTCGCCCACTGGGCATGGGGCGGCGGCTGGGCGAGCCAGCTCGGGGCCCTCGATTTCGCCGGCGGCACCGTCGTTCACATAAGCTCCGGATTTGGGGCTCTGGCACTCGCTCTGGTGATCGGCAAAAGGATCGGGTTTGGCGAGCACGACATGGAGCCTCACAACATACCGATGACGATGCTCGGCGCTGCGCTCCTCTGGTTTGGGTGGTTCGGGTTCAACGCAGGTTCCGCCTTGGCAGCTGATGGACTTGCAGCAAACGCCTTCGTCGTGACGAACACCTCCGCTGCTGCGGGGGCTCTGGCGTGGCTCTTTGCCTCCTGGATCAAGGGCAAGCCGAGCGCTCTTGGCATGGTGAGCGGTGGGATTGCAGGACTTGTTGCGATAACCCCGGCGGCGGGGTTCGTCGACACGAACTCAGCTCTTGTGATCGGCGCTGTAGCCGGTGTTCTCTGCTACAAGGCGCTCTTATTCAGAGTCGGCAAGGGGCTTGACGAGAGCTTGGACGCCTGGGCGGTCCACGGCGTTGGCGGCCTTTGGGGCGCTCTTGCGACGGGGATCTTCGCAATCGAGGCTGTCGGCGGCTACTCCGGCCTTCTCCAGGGGAACGTCGACCAGTTCATTGCTCAGGTGATCGGCGCCGGTGCTGCGGTCGTCTACGCGTTCGTTGTGACCTACGCTCTGGCAAAGATCGTCGATTCGACGATGGGCCTGAGAGTCACCGAAGATGAAGAGTACGTCGGGCTTGACATATCCCAGCACGGCGAGAAGGCTTACGCCTAGAGAGGCAAGAGACGTTTAGA
>DUKF01000017.1 GCA_013329455.1 Methanotrichaceae archaeon
GCCGAGTTCGCAGACGTCGGTGATGTTCGCACCATCGATCCCTGACCTGTTGATCGACGGAAGGGACGATATCGGGGTCGATATCTTCTCGCCGGTCCAGTCCGTCCACCAGGGACCGGACGAACCGTACCTCCACCGCCCCTCGAATCCGTTGCAGCCGTCGGTGAAGTTCAGCTCAACGTCTCCGGCATCGTCAGGCGGAAGATAAGTAGGTGCCTCAGACCACGTGCCGACGAGCCCGCTCTTTGAAATCGTCCCCAACAGACGACCTTGATCGTTGTCGTAAGATCCGATGACGTCCGGACCGGACTGGCGAAGCTCCAACCTGCCGAAGCTCGTATTCCATGCGCCGGTCCAGTCGCAGCTCTGGGCCGATATCGTCAGCGTGCACAATAGCACCAGGATCAATCCAATCCCGAATCTCTCAAAACTCATCATGACAACCCGCTCTTCAAAGAAATTCGACGAACTCGATCACATATATCACGATTTCATCAGCTAGGAAGGTCTATGCATCTCTTGGCATTCATAGTTTTTGGGAGATCTTTCCACGACATCACATCCCCCCTGCATTAAAGCCGCACCATCTCCTCCGCCGAAAGGGTGCTTCGCCTAACCCACATCCGGGTCCGTTGTGCTGGTCGAATAGTAATAAAGAAGACCCGTGTAGCCTGTGATGGGACCTGTTGGCGTATCAGGCGCGTTTGGTGGGCTGTTTGGAGGAACGATGTTGATCGAGAGGGCAGGGTCACCAAGCCACAGGTACATCCTCACATTTTCCATATAGACGTGAGTCGGACCGTAGTTGCTGATCAACCTGGAGTTGGCGTAGTTCAAAGCCCAGCCGACGTCGTATATCTGCTCGTCGCCTACGGCCTCAAAGAGGTAGCTGTCGAACTCGTGGTTTGGTATCGTGTAGGAAGGACGAGTTGCGCCGAGAAAGGCTACGGCCGAATCGTCATCCTTGACGAAAGCCTCTCCGAGGCATTCGGCAGTGTAATCCAAGGCGGTGTTGCTGCAGGCGATGGAGAAGACGATCGGCGTCTTGTCGCCGTTTTCCAGGGCATGGGCGTCGGTGTTGTCGTACGATTCGTACTCCACGTTCCAGTTTGAGCCCCAGTAGGGACCAGCTCCGTGTCCCCTATAGTTCAAAATACCCACGCCGGCATCGACGGCACTTTTGACGTCGGCGTTGGTAGCGCTGTCGCCGCCCTGAGCAGGCGCGGCTCCGTATGCTGTCTCGAATGTCAGAGGATCGACGTAAGCTTTGGTACGTATGCCCTCTTTGCACCCCTGATACTTTCCTGGCGCTTCTTCCTTATGAGCCACCAGAAGGACCTTGTTGGACCAGTCGCCTGAAGGAGGATTTTGTTCGTAAGTCAAGATCTTATTCACTTGCTGCTGAACTTCGGCGTCGTTCGTGACCGAGAGGCGGCCCACGGCCAGCTCTGGCCACAGGTCGTTTCCGGCGATGCAGCCGTACCAGTAATCTCCAGGAACGCCGTACCAGCTTGGGTTCCAGGGGAGGGTGTCGATGTCACCCACCAAAAGGACGTACTCCAGCTCAGAATGGGCTGCGTATCTGCTGGTAATGAGAGCTTTGATGTCCACCGACGTCGGCAGACTTCCCGCCGAGATGTTCCAAACCTCGCAAGGAAGACCGTTCTGCTCGTGCAGGTCGATCAATGGCTCCAAGCTTTCGAAAGAAGAGCAGTCTTCATGATATATCAGCAAAAATTTCGTGGTTTGGTCAAGGCGTTCAAAATCGCCGCAGAGGTTGAAGCCTTCCTGGCTTGGGACGGTCTCTTCGACGCGAATTTTCGGCAGACCAACAACGACGTCGAGAGCTTCATAGTTCAGTATCACTTTGCTGTAAATCTCGGAAAACTTGGGCTCGATCGTCTTCTGAGCGAAGGCCACCCCATCGCCGTATTCCACCTTGATTTTAATGTGATCGTAGACCCTCAGCTGCCCGGTCGCCGGATTGAACATCACTGGGTTTACTTGAAGATTTACAACTGTCAGATCCCGCCAGACTGCTGGAGCTGTGACCTCGACGATCTTCTGGGGGTAGAAGATGTCCTGAGAGTAAAAATCTTCATCTATCACGAACTCACCGCTTTCGTCGCCGTCGATTTCGGGAGGTTGGACTGGATAGACCCGATACCCCTCGTGCGTCGAGTAGGACGAGTCCAGGACCGTTGCTCGGACCGAAGCACCGTCGGGTATGGCTACCGTTTCTCTTATCACAGGGATCTGGGGCTTGCCCACCAGTGAAGTGTAGCCCCGATCTGCGATTGTGAGAATCTGGTATGTGACGCCGCCAACAGTCGCCTCTTCCACCCCTACGCCCTGAACACTAACGTCTATCGTTGTCCCATCACCATCTGAGGCCAGTACGCCGACGTCGGCGGAGCTTTCATCGCTTGTCAGGATCATTTTCATGCTGTCAGCCACCCTCACCTCTGGATGTTCATCCGATGGGCTCGCTTCACTTCCGTTGTAAATCCCGAAATCCCAACCATATTCATCCTCGTCCAGAAGAGCGATTTCATAAAAACCGTCCACCGGCATGGTCTGGTTCCAGCCATCCATAAGATCCAAAGATATTGTGTAGTCGCCGGGAGCAAGATCGCTGAATTCGTAGTGACCGTCTTCATCAGTGATGGTGCTGAACAATTCGTCACCGTCGCCCATCAACCGAACGGTCCAACCTTGAACTCCCGATTCTCCAGGGTCCATCATTCCATCGAGATCGAAATCGTAAAAATTCGTTCCACTTATGGTGAGCACCTCCATCGGCAACCCCCCGGGATCCGAGATCTCAACCGGGTCAGAGATTGAACTGTCAAACGATATTTCCAGATCGAAAAGATCGTTCATCTCGGGCAATATCGGCACTCCATCCTCGAATATGGGACCTTTCGAGGAACCGATCGGAAAAGAGCCCGCCCCGAACTCATCGTCCCAATCCGTCGATACCGCTGAGTTCGATGAAGCGAATAAAAAAGAGAGTGCTACCAAACATGTTAGGCCTATAAGAAATGTCACAGATTCTGCCATTCTTGCCTACCCCCCTCAACCCCACTGACTGATAATTAATAGACCATAGGTATAAGATATAACTGTTGGTCACGCGCAATCGCATATAACAATTAATCTATATTTGACTTCGAATCGCTGCTATTGATTCATCGAGCTCGAATCTGTCCGCAGCTCTTCGGAGACGACCTCCGATCTCTTTGCGAATAGATTACATCCGATAATATAAAAATAGATTAGATACAATTTCATAAGAATTATGAAAGTTTATTAGGGGTTATGCTGATTGCCAGCAGTCTTAATTCGATATCTAAAGGCATTACAACCGTTATGATCCTAATATTTTTGAACATATGTGTTTAGATAACATATTAAACATTTGCATTGATCAGAAAGTTTGTGATCGGATACATCGAACCGTTTAGATCGGAGTTGGGATAAAATTATCATCTCTGTTAGGGGTCGACGGATGGACAAAACAATTTGGCTGAAAAAGAGGGCGACCGAACTTTCGTACATCGACTGGGCGAGGACACAAAAAGCGCCATCGCCGTGAGAAAAGAAGCGAGCGAGATCGCGACCCTGGGCGCAAGGGCGGGCAGGGCGAGAGAAGGGCGAATCAGTTCCATCGAAAATGTTCAGATGATTGGCCGCCATGCAGCCAAAATCGTTGCCGAAAATTATCGAGAGGGTTCTTTATGACAAAATCATTTGACCGCGTTCGCCCTCAACGGAACCTGGAATCTTCCTATCGAGTTCTCGAATAAGCTGCCAAGGTAGAGCACACCACCATGCTCCTGAACACTGGTATAAATGGTTGTAAGACTTAGAAGGGTCCTGCAGGTTGTTACGAGACCCTGCCATCACCGTCCAGCCCAAGACGAAACCGTACTTGGATGGCTCCAGAAACCGAGACGGCAAGCGCATCAAAACCTTCCTCAAGAATGGGTAGGGGAAGACGAGGTCAATGCCTGGATGGCGCGGCGTGATCAGAACTACTGCATCTAAAAACTCCGAAGTCGAAGATAGTCGGGCATTTGACTTGAATCAATCATAAATTTTTGCGCGAAGATTGGAGGGGTTTGAAAACGCTGCCGGGTAAGAGACGATCGCGGATAACCTGGAGGTGCAATTGCAGGAAGGGCCTGAGGCAGTATGATGATTTTAACGCCTCGGCGCCAACCAACATGCCCGATCGCCCGAAGAATTAAAAGTCTTATCTGCCTAATGGTCAACATGAAAGGATCGAGGGGATTGGGGCCCGGATCTCAGAGGCTCACCATTTTCACCATCTCCCTGGCTGCCTTCATGGGGTCCCTCGACGTCACCATCGTTAACATCTCCCTGCCGACGATAGCCAGGTACTTCAACGTGGGCACCGGGATGGTCTCATGGGTAGTTTTGGCCTACCTTCTGGTTATGAGCAGCTTTCTATTGGCCTTCGGGAAGATCGGAGACCTCAAGGGTTTCAAGAGGGTATTTCTGACGGGATTTGCCATCTTCTTGGCCGGATCCTTCCTCTGCGCCATCGCCCCTACCATAAAGCTACTCATAGCTTTCA
>DUKF01000264.1:0-2501 GCA_013329455.1 Methanotrichaceae archaeon
CCATAAAGCTACTCATAGCTTTCAGGATGGTCCAGGCCCTTGGAGCAGCTTTTCTGACGGCCATCGGCCCTGCAATGATCGCGGCTTTCCTGCCCTCGGAGATCAGGGGCAAGGCTCTGGGGATCGTGGCCACCTTCGCATCCCTGGGGATCGTCCTGGGCCCGCCCATCGGCGGCGTTCTCACATCCTTTCTGAGCTGGAGGTGGATATTCGTCATCACCATCCCCATGGGGATCGTCGCCATTCTGATCGGAAAGAAGGTCCTTCCCGAGTCTGAGCCGAGGCTCTCGGATCGAAAGGCGAGGTTCGACCTTCCCGGGGCCGCGCTCGTCTTCCTTTCCCTCTTCGGCATGATCTTCGGAATGAACATGGGCCGGGAGCTGGGGTGGAGCTCTCCAATTATCATCGTAAGCCTACTTGGGGCCCTCGTCCTGGGAACGGTATTTGTCTTGAGGGAGTCCAGGTTCTCCGAGCCCCTCGTGGACCTCAAATTGTTCAGGAACCCGAACTTCACCTCCGCCAACGGTGCTGTCCTTTTCGTGGCGTTGGTCTACGGCGGGGGAGGCTTTCTCTTCCCCTTCTACCTGGAGCACGTCAAGGGCCTGGAGACAGAGGTCGCCGGCCTGATCCTGATGGTGCCCTCGGTCGCCACCTTGATCGTGGCCAAGCGAGCTGGGAGCCATTCCGACCGGGCGGGGTCCCGGCGGATCTGTGTTGCGGCCACGCTCCTATGCGTTGCTGGGTTTTTCCTCCTCAGCTTCCTGGATGAAAACAGCACCATGGTCTTCATCCTCGTCGCCATGGTAATTATGGGGCTGAGCATGGGGATGTTCCTTTCTCCCAATAGCAACCTGGTGATGTCCCATAGTCCCGCCGAAAAGCGCGGCACCGCCTCCTCCCTGATGATGACTGCAAGGAAAGTGGGCACAGTGATGGGGATAGCCATCTTCGAGACGATCTACTCCGACAAGATCCCGGCGGCGGGCTTCTCCGATGGGGCGGTCCACGAGGAGGCGTCGCTTTTGCCTCTCATTCTCGGATTTCACGACGCCTTCCTGGTGGGGGTGGGGTTCGCCATTCTGGCGGTGATCCTCTCAGTGGTGGCGAGGGACGTGAGGAGAGAGATCAGGGCGTCAAGCGTTGAGTTATCGGACGACTTTCGCGTCCGATCTACAGTCAAGAAGAAGGCCGAGGAAAATGAAAATCAGGAATCGCCGGGCGGCGCGGATTCGGGTTAGGCCGGATCGAGGAGGCGGTTTTTTCATAAATTAAAGATGTATTTAACAACAACATTTATTTCATTGTCGATATTATTTATAACAATACTACTATCGAAAATATGATCAAATTTTAGCCACCTTATTTATGTCATTGTTTCTGGTATTTTATGCTTCTGAATTTCACACGCTTTTATTATACTATCTAAAAAATCTTTGTTATCTATATATAAAATCTGACGATCTACTATCTTAATACGCCTACTGATTGTTACTTCTGCCATCACAAACACCAGTCGAGCCAATATTTATTCAGTTTAATTTATTCAAATGGTGCACAAAAATGTGATGACAATGGAAGGGCCAAGCCTTTTCCCGCGCCGCCTGGCCCCCCCCATATTTCCGTTCTCAGATCTTCTGGATCTCGTCCTTGGTGGCCAGCTTGATCCCGGCGCTGGTCAGAACCTGCCTCGCCTTCTCAAGGTTGTCGACCCTGATGATCAGCATCGCCCGCTCGGCCTTTGTCGTCACGAAGGCGTAGGCGTAGTCGACGTTGACGTCGCTTTCCCCCAGAGTGTTCACGATCTCGTAGAGGCCTCCGGGGATGTCCTTCATCTCGACGGCCAACACCTCGGTCTCGGAGACGGTGAAGCCGTTGTCGTGAAGAACCTTGTAGCCATTCCCAGGATCGTCGACAACCATCCTTATGACCCCGAAGTCTCCCGCCTCGGCAACGGTGAGGGCCCTGATGTTCACTCCGGCGTCAGAGAGGGTCTTGGACACCTTGGCCATCCTGCCGGGCTTGTTCTCGACGAATAACGATATCTGCTTAATTGCCACCATTTTTCACACCTTCCTCTTGTCGATCACCCTTACAGCCTTCCCCTCGGACCGCGGGATCGTCCCCGGCTCGACGAGCTCCACGTCGGCGACGACGTTCAAAACGCCCTTCAGCTCCTTGGATATCATCTTGGAAAGGGACATCAGATCAGCGATCTTGTCACTGAAGCCGGTCTCCGTCACCTCCACCATCACCTTCATGATGTCAAGGGGCCCCTTGCGATCGACTATGATCTGGTAGTGTTCTCCGACCTCGGGGATCTTCATCAGAACCGACTCGACCTGGCTTGGGAATACGTTTATGCCGCGAATGACTATCATGTCGTCGGTCCGGCCGAGGATCCTCATCAGCCTCGGGTGGGTCCGGCCGCACTCGCAGGGCTCGGAGTTGATCACCGTCAGGTCGCCGATCCTGTACCTGATCAGGGGTATCGCCCACTTGGA
>DUKF01000264.1:2564-4300 GCA_013329455.1 Methanotrichaceae archaeon
AGGAACATGTCGGACCAGACGTGAATCCCGTTCTGCTCCTGGCACTCGGTGAAGAGGGGGCCGCTCATCTCGCTCGTCCCGAAGATGTCGTAGGCCTTGATCCCCGTCGCCTCCTCGATCCTCCTCCGGGTCCCATCGGACCAGGGCTCGGCTCCAAAGACCCCGACCTTGAGGTTTGTATCGTCCCTGATGCTGACACCCATCCTCTCCGCCACCTCAGCTATGTGGAGGAAGTAGGAGGGGGTGCAGGCGATCGCCGTGCTGCCGAGGTCCTGCATCAGCATGATCTGTCTCTCGGTGTTCCCAGTCCCGGTGGGCAGAACCGTCGCCCCGATCTTCTCCGCCCCGTAATGGAGGCCCAGGCCCCCCGTGAATAGACCGTAGCCGTATGCTACCTGGATCACGTCGCCCCGGCCAAGGCCGATGGAAGTCAGGGCCCTCGCCAGGGAATCCGACCACATCTCGATATCGTCTTTGGTGTAGCCGACGACGGTCGGCTTTCCGGTGGTGCCGCTTGAGACGTGGTACCGCACAATCCTGTTTCTCGGCAGGCTGAACATGCCCGTAGGGTAGGTGTTTCGAAGATCGACCTTGTAGGTGAAGGGAAGCTTCGTCAGGTCGGAAAGGTCCTTTATGTCCTCGGGGACAACCCCAGCCTCCTTGAACCGTTCTTTGTAGAAGGGAGAATGATCGTATACGTAATGGACCATCGATTTGAGCCGCTCCTCCTGGAGCTTGCAGAGGTCCTCTGCAGGCATGCGTTCGATGTGCGGATTCCAGTAGTCAAACATGGACATCAACCAAAGCTCTCTCACTCCCTTGTACGATAAATATCAATCGATCATCTCAGGGAATTCGGAGAGCATCGGCGATGCGATCGAGCCCCGTCGACGAACGTCGACGGTCCCATCCACCTCATCCAGGAGGGGCCTCGGAAATCAGATATATACGATCATGACCAAGTCTGACCCGGAGGCAAAATGACTTTGAGGGCAAAAACCTACCTTTGCGCCCTTCTGGCGGTGCTCCTATTGGCGGGGCCGTCGTGGGGTCAGATGGCAGAATTCGACAAGGTCGGACCCAGCAACGATACGTCAGAGCCGGTGCTGGTCATTGGAACGTCCACAGAACCTCAAGGACTTTTGCCCTCGGTGAAACGGGTTCAGTTCAGAACCGAGACGGGTTGGTCCAACTGGATCGCCCTGAAAGGGGTCAAGCTGACCACGGGGCCTATGGCCATCTCTCCGGCACCGGGGCTCGTCGACATCTTAACTGGTGGAAACGACAACGAGCTTTGGCACATCCGCCTCCAGGGCCAGGAGAGGTGGTCTGACTGGGTCAAGGTCTTCGGCCCGCCCCCATACAACAAGAACCTCGGCGGTGTCCACTTCAGAAAGTACGAGCTTGCTGCGATCTCGACCGGGTCTTCGGACGGCGACTATCTCCTCTTCACATGGGGTCCCACAAACCACTGCCTCTACAAGAGATGCTGGGGATGCGAGGATGGCGTCGCCTGCGACAGGACCGAGGACTGGATCCAGATAGATGGCGAGATCGGATCGAGACCTACCGCGGTGCTTCTCTCGGATAAAATCTACCTCTTCGCCCTGGACAACTCCAACGGGCTTGTCTGGAACAGCGCCGACCTGCCTCCCACCGGGTCAGGAGAGGTCCCGGACTGGGTCGGCTGGCAGCCCCTCCAGGGATCCTTCGACTCGCCTCCGGTGGCGGCCTCC
>DUKF01000065.1 GCA_013329455.1 Methanotrichaceae archaeon
AGTCGCCGAGCGGCTCGCGAGGGTGGCGAAGGAGTGCGATGTTGACGGCGTCGTCGCCCCGGCCACCAGGCCCGAGCGGATAAGCCTGATAAGGTCTGTCATCGGCGAGCGGGCCATAATCTCGCCAGGGGTCGGAGCCCAGGGCGGATCTGCCAGGGCAGCCCTCGATGCAGGTGCAGACTACCTGATCGTCGGAAGGTCGATCACCGACTCACCAGACCCGGCGGGGGCTGCCGACGCTATATTGAAGGAGATCCGTTGAGCTGCCGAAATCCCTAAAAACTTTTTTATCCTCTCCCGCGAAATGACTTCGCCATGATAGTGGCAGAGCTTTCCATGATACCGATGGGGACGGGAACCAGCGCCGGCAAGTACGTCAGAGCTATCCACCAGGTTCTGAGAGAATCGGGGCTCAAGTTCGTTCCAGGTCCGATGGGCACGGCCCTTGAGTCCGGGTCCATGGCCGAAATCTTCAAAGTCATAGAAAGGGCCGACGAGGTCCTGGCAGGGATGGGCGTTGGAAGGATTATAACATCGGTCAAGATCGACCACAGGCTGGACAAGGTGATATCCATCGAGACGAAGATGGGAGCGATCGAGGAGTAGCGCTGGTATGATGAAATTGGTCGGAAAAAAGGGAGTTATAGATGCAGATGTGCTGGAGGCTCAAAGATGAGCGAGAAGTGCCCAAAATCGGACACTCTCATTCTCATCTCTACTCTCCTTTGCTCAAGCCACCAAAGTCACAATACTGCTTTCTTGCGGCATTTCTAACGCATCACCTCTGAAACCAACGTCTGATAGCCATTTTCGTTCCGGATTCGAATAGACTGTCACGCGCTCGCCAGTCTCCAGATCCAAGCGGTTTATCTTCGTGCGCCAGTTGGCGTAATAAAGCAAGCCGTTTCTGTAGACCAGTCCTTTTATGGGCTCTTCGGTGTCGGTGAATATCTCTTGAACTTCTCCTTCACTCACCTTGTAGATGCTTGCAGGCACCCTGTTTCCAGAGCTGAGATACAACGTCCCATCCTCACCGAAAGCAAAATCTCCCGCCCAAAACCCGTCTACATCAGAGAGCGCTATCGTTCGATACAGAACCAGAGCGTCATTTTCGATCCTGTAGATCTTGCCGTTTGCACCTGCACCGGTAGCCTCGCTGAAATATAGGACAAGATCGCCATCTTGATCAAGGTCAAAGGCTAAGTCTCTCACATACGTATCGTGATCGTAGACCGTCTCTTCAGCAGTCCAACCGGTATGCGCCTGCGAACTCCTGTAGATCTTGTTCTCGTTCGCGTTGACGTAGTACAGCTTCTCTGGTATGTAAGGATGGAAGGCGAAACTGTAAAGATTTCTGGACGGTCTCGTGTAGATCGTCTCAGCTGATCCGGCGATCGCTCCGAGGCGATAGACGGATCCCGGGGACTCTTTGGCGTCTGCGAAGTAGATCTCGATTGGTGAAAGGGCTTCCTCACCAGACGGACCGATGGATAACGCATCCAAACCCAGGTCGCGGGTTTTGGGCTCAAAGCAGCGAATTAGATCCCAGTTGGTGCAGGTCACCCCATCACCGAGAAGGATAACGTCACCATCGCTGAAAGCAGGCTCCCCTTCGTAGAGAATCTCGGTTGAGAAGCGAATCAACTCTCTTTTGCCGTCCCTGCCAACTGTCACCGCATCCAGACCGAAGTCCACCCCACGATCGGGGATGCCTGCGGGCACTGTGGGTGCCAGCAGAACGGAATTTTGAACGACCGTGATACCGTCCCGTGCGGAAAGCAGATCCCCGTCAAGGAAGGTGGGTTTATCGATTCTGGAGGGAGTCCCTTCTGTGGAGAACCAGATGTCGATCCCGTATTCCTTCAGCGTTTCAGATAGAAGTCCCGGATTTTCCAGCCATTCGTCCCGGCTTATCTTGGATGATCGATCTAAGAAGCTCGTGATATCGGCAGGGTCTCCAACAAAGTGAACGGCGTCAAGTCCCAAATCGATTCTCGGTATATTGAATTCAGCCAACAGCGCGCCGTTGGGGATCATGACACCGTTGGTGGCCAACAGATCTCCCGCAGCGAATCGGCCCGATGGATCGTCCAGTTCTGTGGAGAATGCGACCAAGCGGCCTTCAACGTCTATGACGTCAAAAGCGTCCAAACCGAGATCGTTCTCCGTTTTGAAAGTCGCCAGAAGTTCTCGATTGCGAGCAAATACTGTGCATCCGGGGCCGAGCAGATCACCATCAGAGATGATAGGGTTGCCGTCTTGCGGTACGGGACCCTGGGTTATGAAATCCTCTTCGGTGGAGAAGAACAATTCGCAGCTTTCGGGATTCACCTCGGGCGTTGGCTCTGCCGGCCTGAAGCAGTACATCGGCTCTCCGTCTTCGTCGTAGCCGCAAATCACGTTCGAGCAACGCTCATATCTTCCGAACTTCTCAGCTGCAACCCCTTCTGCGAGGCATTCACAGCCATCGGGACACTTCTCAGGAACGTCTTCTGAAGGCCTGAAGCAGTACAATGGATTTCGGTCCTGGTCATAGCCGCAGATCTCGTTNNAACAACGCTCGTATCTTCCGAACTTATCGGATGCAACCTCTTCTACGAGGCATTCACAGCCATCGGGACACTTCTCAGGAACATCTTCTAAAGGTCTGAAGCAGTACAATGGATTTTGGTTCTGGTCATAGCCGCAGATCTCGTTCGAACAACGCTCGTATCTTCCGAACTCCTGCTTGGCCTTCTCATTTGTCATGCATTCGCATCCATCTGGGCAGCTGGGCTGCTCAGGAGAAGGTTCCTCGACAGGCCTGAAGCAGTACATGGGGGTTCTCTGATCGTAGCCGCAGATCTCGTTCGAGCAACGCTCGTATCTTCCGAACTCCTGCTTGGCCTTCTCATTTGTCATGCATTCGCATCCATCTGGGCAGCTGGGCTGCTCAGGAGAAGGTTCCTCTAAAGGCCTGAAGCAGTACATGGGGGTTCTCTGGTCGTAGCCGCAGATCTCGTTCGAGCAACGCTCGTATTTTCCGAACTTCTCAGCTGCAACCTCTTCTGCGAGGCATTCGCAGTTACCAGGGCACGAAACCGTTTCCGGTTCAGGTGGCTTTACAGGCACAAGCGGTATTAAGGGCGTCAGCGGCAATTCTGACCCAGACCTCTTAATCCAAAACTTATTGCCGGTGAGAACTGCTCTTCCCAAAGGATAATCGTACTGGATCCGGCTATCGTCAATTACCTTGCCCCCAACACTGTCAGCTCCTGCTGCAATACGACCTTTGGGAGCGGTCACCACTATATTATAAAATTCGCACCCCGTGGGAAGCGACAGCTCATACCACCCTTTTGGATCGGTGGTGGCAGACCCCACAAGCCTTCCGGGATCTTTTTGATCATTGGAACAGCGAAGTTCTACTTTGATATCGGCGAAAGGCTTGCTTTCATCTCCAAGCTCCCCCTCGTAAACGCGGCCCGAGAGTTTTGCAGTCGCCACTTGAGGAGTTTCCTGAATACGACCCAACTGCCCAACGGGAACAGTGGGTGTCTCCAGAAAGGGCAAAGCATTAGAATTCAGACCAACTAATAGAAGTATGGTGATAATACTAACGACGCATATAATCTTGGATCTCATGGTCGACCTCCGTGAATAAAAAAATAGAGCCGCGTCAGCGGCTCATCCCAGAATTTTCATTCTGGTGCCTCAAGGCAGAAAAAGTCGTAGTCTACGGACCTGTGAGCGTAGCCAGGCTCGGCCCAACCACGACCATTGTTGACGATCGTCCTGTCCCAGACCTCGAGCCGTATCTCATACCCACAGGGAGGCAGATCCGTAGTATTCCAGGTGAAGGTCAAACCCGCGTCTCCCTGGTCGCTCACGTTGGCATACTTCCTAACCGGCAGGATCGAGCCGGGGCAAGGTGGATGCAAACCACACCTGTAGCTCAACTTGTAGCTGTAGAAATGATCGTCGGTGGCAGTGATCTTGCCGGTGACAGTATCACCTATTTTGATATCACCACAATTGGGCGTGCTCAAAAGGCTTAATGTTGCATTCGGATGAATGTTGTCAATCACGACCACAACCGGAGAGCTTACGTGTTCGGTGCCGCCCACATCTTCTACGGTCAATCTTAAGCTGTACTTACCGTTCTTGTCTCCGGTATTCCAGGGATAGTACAACCCGCCCATCACAGGGTCAGAGTCGCAGATTATGTCCAACCATCCTTCGGAGGTGGGAATCCTGTCCACCCGTACCCAAAGGCTTGGCCATATGAACGTCCACTCCTTGAAGGAATCGGTCAGAGGCTTGAAGCTGGCCGGACCAGGCGGTGTGGTGGGACCGGACCATTCACCATACTCCACTTTGAACCTCTTGCACTCTTCACAGGATGGCATCAGGCCGAGGATCTCCACCGTTCCTCCAAAGGGGCTGTCGAATGCCTCGAAAGGCGGTGTGGTCGCACTCCAACCATTTGCCAATCCCTCGGAGTTGATATTTCCTACGGGCATCCCTCCCACACGGATTATGGCCGCTCCACAGGGAGGTTTTTCCATTCTGCCCAAAGCCAAAGATAGAGCATCCAAACCCAATTCCTTGGTCTTAGGTTCAAAGCAGCGAGTGATGTCTTCGTTGGTGCAGACGACGCCATCGCCGAGAAGGAGAACGTCACCATCGCTGAAAGCTGGCCTACCCCTGTAGAGGATCTCAGTAGAGAAGTGGATCAGCTGTCTGTTCCCACCTCTATCGGTCGTCACCGCGTCCAGGCCGAAGTCGACACCGCGACTGGGGATTCCAGCAGGTACAGCAGATGAGAGCAGAAGAGAGTTCTTCGCCACGATATTGCCTTGTGCAGAAAGCAAATCTCCATCGATAAATAGAGGGTTCTCGATCTTCGGAGCGGTCCCCTCGGTAGAGAACCATATGTCGATCCCGTACTCCTCCAGCGTCTGGGGTAACATCCCGGGGTTCTCCAACCACCGGTCTCGGCTGACATCGGAAGCGTAATCCAGGAATTTCGTTATGCTGTTTGGATCGCCGACGAAATGGACGGCATCAAGTCCCAAATCACCCCTCTTCTCGATATCAAAATTAGCCAAAAGAGCCCTATTTGGGATTACTGCGCCGTTGGTGATTAACAAGTCTCCTGCGGTGAATCGACCCAAGGGGTCGTCAAGCTCGGTAGAGAATGCGACCAAACGCGGCTCTGTATCGATGACGTCAGCTGCGTCCAATCCCAGGTCCTGTTCAGACTTGAAAATGGCCAATAAATCCCGATTGCGAGCGAATACGACGCAACCAGGACCCAAAAGATCTCCATCAGATATTATGGGATTGCCATCAGGTGGTTCAGGTCCCTGAGTGACGAAATCTTCCTCTGTGGAGAAGAAAGCGCCTCTGCAGTCAGTTACAGTTTCAGGGATTTCCGCTAATCCATGGACCGCTGTTAATTTGGAAACATCAGCCATCTCCAAAACGCCTGGCGTGGCACCAACGTTCTCCTGTGAAAATGCTGGCATAGCCGTTAAAAACGATAACAATAACACAAATAATATTATTTTCTTCATTTTATGCAACCCACCCACTATTCAATCAGCACAGTCCTTTTGGGACATATATCAATGAACTTTCTGCACATAAACATTTTTTGGTGCTCCGAAAAATTATGTGCTTACGTCGATGAAAGCTCAGGAAAAGAAAGTTAATTCGACACGCGAAAATGAGAACGCGCTCAAATTCGAGAACGAAACTGGCAGCCAAATAAAATCAGAAAATAGTCGAGCTTGGGAAGGCCTGGCCCAGAAGGCTCACTGGACCGCGCCCTTCACCTCGTCGACGATCTTGCCGATAAAGCCCTTGTCCTTCTTCTCCGAGGGCTTCTCCTTCCCTTTAACATCCTCGAGGCCTTTTGCCTCCTCCGTTCTCTCGCCGAACTCGAGAGCCAGCTCTTCGAGAAGCTCTTTCTGCCTTCCGGAGAGTTTCGTGGGGGTCTTCACGTTGACCCTCACGTGCATGTCGCCGGTGCCGCCAAAACCGTGAAGCCTGGGAATCCCCTTCCCCTTCAGCCTGAAGACCGAGCCGCTCTGGGTCCCGGCAGGGATCTTTATCCTCGCCTTCTTTCCGTCCAAGGTCGGAACCTCAAGATCGGTCCCGAGGGTGGCCTGGGTGATCGTCAGAGGAGACTCGTAGAGAAGGTCGTCGTCCGCCCTCTTGTAGAGGGAATGGGGCCTGACGTTCACAAAGACGTAGAGGTCGCCAGTCTCGCCTCCGGGGTCGGGGCTCGCCTCCCCCTGCCTCCCAAGCCTCAGATGCTGGCCGGTCTCAACCCCTGCCGGGATCTTGACGTTGATCGTCCTCGTCTTTCGGACACGACCAGACCCTCTGCACTCACTGCAGGGGTCTGATACTATCTGGCCTCTTCCCCCGCACTGCGAGCAGGTGGTGGAGGTCATCATCTGGCCGAAAGGCGTCTTCTGGACGCGGGTCACCTGACCGGTTCCGCCGCACTGGGTGCAGGTCTCAGGTGACGTTCCAGGCTTTGCCCCGGTTCCGTCGCAGGTGGGGCACTTTTCCATCCTCGGAACATCGATCGTGGTCTCAAGGCCCGTCGCCACCTCTTCCAGGGTCATACCGAGGTCGTACCTGAGGTCACGGCCCGGGGCGGGCCCTCGCCTTCCGCCCCGGCCGCCACCGCCTCCGAAGATCAGATCGAAGATGCTGTTTCCGCCAGATCCCCCACCGCCTCCAAAGCCGAAACCCCGGAGTAGGTCCTCGAAGTCGACGCCCCTGAATATGTCCTCCTGGGAGTAGCGGCCGTCGATCCCAGCGTGGCCAAACTGGTCGTACTGCTTCCTCTTGTCCGGGTCGGAGAGGACGGCGTAGGCTTCAGAGATCCCCTTGAACTTATCCTCGGCGTCTGGCTCCTTGGACCTGTCAGGATGGTACTTGAGAGCGAGCTTTCGGTAAGCGCTCTTGATCTCCTTTTGGTCCGCCTCTTTTCCGACTCCGAGAACTTCGTAGTAGTCTCTCTTGTTGCCAGCCATCGGCTATCCTCTCCGCATCCTCACTTCGAGATCGTCTGGGGTCACTCGTCGAACTTCATCGACCTTATTTCTTGTCGTTCACGACCTCAAAATCGGCGTCGATCGTCTCGCCGGAGGAAGAGTCGTCTGACTCACTCTGCTGGCCCTGCTGCTGTTGTTGCTGCTCCTGCTCCTGCTGCTGGGC
>DUKF01000115.1:0-27270 GCA_013329455.1 Methanotrichaceae archaeon
ACGTATTTTTATAAACATTGATGATATGTGGTTGAGGGTTTGGCTGCCTTCTTTTGGTGATGGTGGTGGTATTCGCCTTCTATCTCGTCCAGTATTTCGTGATGATCTTCGCCAACTCGGCCCTGGTGGGAGCAGCGCTGATCAGGTTTCGGGGCGGCGATCCGACTTTGGGGGACGGATTTGGGATCGCTAAAAGCCACGTCGGATCTATCCTGGGATACGCCGATATCGCGGCCACCGTTGGGATGATCCTGAAGTTCTTATCCCGGGGCGGGGTTGTCCGAAGGAAAAGGAAATCCCCTCGCTCTGATCAGCGTTCTAGCATCCTCTCTTGTCGGGATGGCCTGGAGCCTTGCGACCTTTTTGGCGGTCCCGGTCCTGGTCACAGAAGACTTGGGACCCATGGAGGCGCTCAAACGAAGCTCCAAGCTCCTAAAAAAGACTTGGGGCGAGCAGATAGTGGGAGGTCTCAGTATAGGTCTCGTCTTTGCCCTCTTGGGGTTCGTCACCTTGATCCTGGGAGCTCTTGCCTTCGTCTTCCTCGCTGAGACGTCGCCAACAGCCACTATCACGATCGTGATACTTCTTGTTCTGATCTTCCTTGTTCTTGCGCTAATCAGCTCGACATTGAGCGGGATCTACTCGGCCGTGTTCTACGATTACGCCGTGGGCGGAAGTTTTGGGGAAATTTTAAAAAGAGGACCTGATCAAAAGCGCTTTCAGGACGAAGGGGCGGATCTGAGGCGAGGGTTCAGCCCTCGATCCTCTCCCGGAGCTTCTTTGCCTCCCTCGCCGTCTCCTTTTTGCCGAGGACCCGCGCAATCTCCTCGATCGCCTCCATGTGGCGGACGATCTGGTCCAGGTAGTTTATCAGATCGCCGGTGTAGGCGTATATCCCGTAAGAGTTGCTAAACTCCTGAATGATCTGGTTCGGGCTCATCCCTTCGGCCCGAAGCTCCAGGATTTTGAGGGATACCTTTCTTTCGGGACAGCCGCAGTAGGGGGTGTCCTTGCAGCCGCATCGTGTGAAGTCCTTAGCGAAGTTCATCAGCTCTTCTCTGACTTTCGGGTCGAGCTTGGTGAGATCCTCGCTGGAGAGTAGGTCCATCACAGAGCCGTGAAGCGCCCTCTGAGACACCTGCATCCGAAGCTTAACCGAGATCCGCTCCGCAGCTTTGAGGTAAAGGGCTTCAAACCTCTCCAGGTCGACGGCCACCTCAAGAGGCGTCTTATCCACGGCAAGCCCCTTCCTGATAACTTTCACCTGTTCCGGGGTGAGGAAGTGGGATGCTGCCGCCTTTCCGAGTCGGGTCGGATTGATCCCTTTTATGAGGTTGGCTTTGGAAAGAGTTCTGAGGCTCGGGTTAATATCATCGAGTCCAATCGTCAGTTTGTGGAGACGTACCAGGTCCTCTTTCGACCTCGCCACCACAGAGTTGGCCAAAACTTCTTCTTGCTGCTCTTCCTCCTCGTACTCGGGCAGAACGTCCTCCATCTGGCCCCGAAGGAGCCAGAGAGCCACCTCGTCCTCGGACTCGCCCTTCCCGCCTTGGTACTTTTTTCCGGGTTCGGGGAGGAGGTAGACGATTCCCCTGTCGTGATAGCCAGGCCTACCTGCCCTTCCGAGCATCTGGTTGAACTCGTGGACACTGAGCCACTCGATCCCCATGGCCAGGGAGTCGAAGATCACCTGAGAAGCTGGAAAGTCGACCCCAGCGGCGAGAGCCGCCGTCGTCACCACTGCATCGATCTTGCCTTCGGTGAAGAGGGCTTCCACTTTCCTCCTCTGGTCGTACTGCATCCCTGCGTGATAGGCAGCGGAGTTAGGTATCGCCTGGGCGAGGTTGTTGCAGTTCTTCCTCGAGTTGCTGAAGATTATCGTCTGGCCCTTGTACCCTGTGGAGGAGGTCTTGGACCTGGCCACCTTGACAAGCCGTCTCAACAGCCCCCTCTTCTCGTGAGATTCTGCGAAGATCAGATGGCGCTCGATTGGCACTGGCCTCACCTGATAATCGATGAGCTTTGACCCCAGCTGCTTTGCAAGAGATGCGGGGTTTCCGACCGTTGCCGAGAGGTAGATGAACTGGGCCTTCGGAAATGTGAACCTCAGCCTTGCGATAAGGCCCGAGAGCCTGTGGCCCCGTTCGGTCTCCTCGAGCATGTGGACCTCGTCGATCACCACTGTCCCTACCTTGCCTAGGTCCCTTCCGGTCCTGAGGACCTGGTCAGCCCCCTCGTAGGTCCCGACGATGATCTCCGAGTTCAGATCCTGTCTAAACCTCTTTCCTTTGCCGAGCTTGATCCTGCTCATACCCACCTTGATCGAGGTTCTGGCTCCAAGATCCCTGTAGAGGGAGAGCTGGTCGTACTTCTGGTTGGCTAGGGCCACCAAGGGCACGAGAAAGAGAAGCTTGCCCCTCTCCTCCAGAAAGTTCTTGATCCCAGCCATCTCCCCGATGAGGCTTTTTCCGGTGGCCGTCGCCGAGACGACCAGGAGATTTTCCCCTTCCAAAAGGCCCCCTTGGACCGCCTTGGCTTGGACTGGAAGGAGGGTCTTCGTCCGCCTCTTCAACATCTCCTTGAACTTCGGCGGAATGTCGAGGACCTCGACCGGCATCAGGTTCTCCTCCTTCTGGGCCGGGATCTCGTCGAAAAGGGTCAGGTCCGAATCTAGCCTCTCAAGGGAGAGAAGTCCGAGAACGTCGTCCAGGTTCCTTCTTTTGAGGAGAATCCTAGCCATGTGGAGCTTTGCCGCCCGGCCCAGATGCCTGAACTCGGCCTCTCTCTTCAGCTCCTCAAGGGCACACCGCTCGCAGATCAGGTCGCCCTTGTAGCGGATGGCCCTCTTGTCCAGGGGCGTGAATTTCTTTTTCTCCCCGAGGCAGTGCTGACAGATCAAGACCTTCCGGTAAGGCAGCTGATACGCTTCGAGAAACTCTATGAATTGCCCTTCCTGGGCGGGGTCGCCCCTGGCGATGTAGATGGCGCCGGCCTTCCGGAGAAGCCTGACCAGATCTTCGGGCTGGAGGTACTTTTCGTCTCCGTCTTTGTTGACAAGGAACTTTTTGGGCCTGGGACCTTTTGGTGTCACCTTGAGGCGAAGATACCCTTCGAAGAGTGTTTCCGTCCCTCGGAGGGGAAGGATGAGAACTCGGGCCTTCTCGGCCCTGGCCAGAACCTGAATCGCCATCTCGACCAGATCAGGACACCGTGAGGTCGACGAGCTCGTACTTCAGACCTTCAGACTCGAGCCTTCCCATCAGGTTTGGCACCTGTTCATCGACGCAGACGATCACCGAAGATACGCCGTGAAAGGCAGACTCCACCGCGGACTCCTTCGCGCCGAAGAAGACATCCGGCTCCCGCCCGACTTTTCTCAGGGCGACGAGAGACTCTATCCCGAGGGCTCCCACCATCTTCCCCTCGACGAGGGTTCTGGAAAGTGCCTCGATATCCACCTTTCTCGATCCGCCCAGCTGGACCCTTGGAACCTTGCAGACGGTGATCTTCCCCTCTTTGAGGCTGATGAGCCCCTTGAGGTTGGATACGCCCACGTCCTCTCCGGCCTGGGCATCGACGATGGTAACGCCGGTCGCTCCCATGCCGTCCTTGCGGCCGGCGTAGAGCAATCCTGCTCTCATCTCCAAAGATACGGTCTCCCCCTCATCGAGGTCCTCATCGGCGATGGCTCCCCAGACTGAGACGTGGCTTATTATCTCCTCCATTACGAACCTGGCGTATCGTTTCAGCTCAGCAGCGCTCTCGAGCAGCCACTCCACGCCCTCTTTTGTAATCCGGTACCTCATCCTGCCTTCGGATATCACAAGTCCGTCGGCCACCAGATCCTTGATGTACTCGGAGATCGCCTGGGGGGTGACGCCAAGCTTTTCGGCCACCTCTTTCTGCCGGACGTTGGGCTGGTTGGCGGCGATCTCCACCAGGATCTGAAACCTCGAGCTGTCCCTCTTGCTCTGTAAAACGTCGACCATGAATCTCACGCCTTTTACCTTAATCTTTGGAGAGCTCGATTCGTTGTCCCCTGACCGCAAGCCTATCTGCCCGTTTGGCAGCGCCTCTTATGAAGGCCTGGCTGAGATCGAGCTCTCTGGAGAGGTTGTTGAGCGAGGTGTTGCCATTAGCGACGACCTCCTCGATCTTCTCGGTACTCTCCCGGAGCTCATCTTCAGACATCGAGGTCAGGTATATCAGCTCGCTCAGATCTTCCAGGGAACAGACGAAGTTGGCCTGAATCCGGGAATAGCTGGAGTGATACTCCTTCTTTGGGGTTTCACCAGGTTTTGGCGTCTTCCACTTGGTCTCCGCCAATCCGCACTTCTTCAGAAGCTCGAGGCTCCTATGAACCCCACTTTCGTCGCCCATAAGATCCGAAAGCTCTGTCTCTGTACGCCAATCCTTGCAGAGCTCTTCAAAGACCCGTTTGTGAACTTCTGAACCGAAAGCTAGGAGCAGAGGAACAAGATCTGAGGGATCATTGATGATCCGCGTTCTCTTTCCCATCGCACAAAACCTCACACGCCAATTGGCGCTCAAATTTGATAAATCTTTTGAATAACCCATCGCCGCCGCCGAGGCAGAGATGAGCCGATCTGAGGCTCTTGGAGGTTGCCATGTCAGGGACCAAAAGGAGGCGGGGACCAGCCGCCACCTTTGGTCTTTGCATCCTCCAGTGAAGCATTTTTTCGGGCTGGACCCTAACACCAGGATCAGATCAGCCGTACCGTCTCCAGGTTCATGGGCGCCATCGTCGGTATCCTGTGCTTCTTATAGATGGAGCTTGCAAGATCCAGACAGTTGCTCTCCTCGCCGTGGTTTGTTAGAACTCTCGATGGCTTGGGATAAGCCCGTCTCACGTAATCCATCAGCTGGTTTCGGTCGGAGTGTCCCGAGAAGCCGTCAACGGTGACTACCTCCAGGTTGATCTTGACGGTTTTGGTCCTCCCCTCGGAGGAGTGGGGTATTTCGTTCCAGCCTTTCTGGATCCGGCGGCCGAGGGTGCCCTCGGCCTGGTATCCCACGATCACCAGGGTGTTCTTCTCGTCGGGCCCAAGGCCCTTCAGATATTCCAGTATAGGGCCGCCGTTCATCATCCCGCTCGTCGCCAGGACCACACAGGGATCGCCCTCCATGATGCTGGCCCGCTGTTTGGCGGACTCTACCTGGACGAAGCAGTCCGAGAGGAAGGGGTTAATCCCCTTGTGGAATATAAGGTCCCTTAGCTCGTTGTTAAGGTACTCGGGATAGGTGGTGTGAATAGCCGTCGCCTCGTAGATCATACCGTCGAGATATACGCTGATCTCATCGAGGGACTTCTTCCTGATCGCCTCCTCGAGGGCGATCATCACCTCCTGGCTTCTTCCAACGGCGAATGCCGGGATTACGACCTTTCCGCCGCGTTTTATGGTCTCACGCACCACCTTCAGAAGTCTGTTTTCGGCCTCTTTCCTGGAGGGTTGTGTGCTCTTCGATCCGCCGTAGGTCGCCTCCATCACCAGCGTCTCCAATCTCGGGAAGGAGTGCACGGCGGGGTCAAAGAGCCTTGTCTTCTCGAACTTGAAGTCGCCTGTAAAGGCGACGTTGTAGAGGCCGTCTCCCACGTGGAAGTGGCAGATGGCAGACCCCAGGATGTGGCCCGCGTTGTGCATGGTGAGCTTCGTATCGGGCGCGATGTCGGTCACGTCGCCGTAGTTCAGGGTTATGGTGTGTTTTAGTGCCTCCCTGATCATGGCCGACTCGTAAGGTATCCTCTTCCCCTCTCGTCCTGCTATATCGATGTAGTCGAGTTGGAGAAGGACGAAGAGGTCTCTTGTCGGCTGGGTGCAGTATATTGGCCCCTCGTACCCGTACTTGTAGAGCATCGGAACCAGACCCGCATGGTCTAGGTGGGCGTGGGTGAGCACCACGGCGTCGATCTGGTTTAGGGGGTATACCTCAGGGACGTAGAGGTAGGGGGTTGCGCTGTCGTCGGACCCCACGTTGACACCACAATCGACGATTATCTTTGACTCGGGGGTCGAGAGGAGCATACAGCTTCTTCCAACCTCTCGGCACCCGCCCAGGGTCGTTATTCTGACCCACTGGTCTTTTGAGGAGACGTCTCTGTGGATTCTCCTCCCGATCGTCTTAAGGATCTCCTTTCGTTCGGACTGGACGCTTCGTAGGTAATCCTTGGTGTTGGCGATGGTGGAGGACCGGACCGGCGGCGTCCTCACAACCTTCGGTGTCCAGCCGATTAGCTTTGTGATCTCCCGTAAGGTCGCACCGTGTCGTCCGATCACAAGGCCCGGCTTCTCGGCTTCGATCACTACCTCGCCGGTCTCGCCGTCGAAGTAGTAGTCGGTGAGCCCCGCCTCGGGGGGCACCACCTGCTGGATCTTCTTTACCGCGCCCTCGGGTTCGGCCAAAACTTTCAGGTCAGGCCTGACCACCACCCTCTTCCTCAAATCTTTTGCTAGGGAACGGATAATCTCTCCATCGTCTGCCAGCTTTCTTGGGTCGTCGGTATATATTACCAGTTCAGGGCCCTCGAATTCGATGCCGGTGACGTTTATGTTCGGAGGCAGTTTGATCTGCACTCTCCGCTTAAGCTCAAGAAGCACTTCCTCAACAGACAATGAAACACATCCAAAAAAAGTTTTTTTTATCTAGAGGGTTTGTCGAATATTTTCCACTTCAGAGCCATCTACCACCTCATACCCATCTTTGGTGATCTTGACCACCTGTATGACGTCGCCCGAAGCCGAATCTCTCTTCATGGCGTTGTGTATAGCCCTCACGCCCAGCTTGGCGCCCTCTTCGATATTCATCTGGGGGTCGTACAGCGCCTCCAGGACGCCATAGGCTGTGGGGGAGCCTGATCCCGTGGCCACCACCTTCTGCTCCTCGATCTGCCCACCCAGTGCGTCAAGGGAGAAAAGCTGTGGTCCCTTCTTGTCCATGCCGCCCAAAAGCAGCTGCACCATGAAGGGGAAGTATCGCCTCGAAGCGAGGACGTTGGAGAGAAGAGAGGTCGTCCCCTTGACCGTCATCGGCTCGCCCCTTTGCATGTTGTAGAGCCTGGACTCCACCTGGACCATCCTGACGATGGACTGAGCGTCGCCCACCACTCCTGCGGTGGTCAAGCCGACGCGATCGGCGATTTGGTATATCTTCTGTGCAGTGGTGCTGGCGATGAAGTGGCCCATGGTGGCCCGGCTCTCCGAAGCGAGCACGACACCATCTTTGCAGACGATTCCCACCGTAGTTGTGCCTTTGAACACCTCGACCATCTAAATACCTCGAATTAAAATCAGAAAACGGACAAGCTCTCTTCACCCACATCACTATATAAATCTTCCGCGTCTTGCGCTTCATGGGGAGATATAAGTGATTGCGGGAGACCGCCTCTACTTCTCAAAGGCCGGATCGGGACGAAGTCCGGCGGTATTGGTAAGGTTCGCGCTCCACAGGAACTGGGGGCTCTTTGATATCTTTTCCGGATAGAAATATTCTACGATGCGGTGCCGATCTTTGCCGGACGGGTCCAGACCAGACCAGACCGATCCTGGGAAGGCCATCGCTTCAAGAACGATTCTTAAATATACCATGCCGCCACCAATTTGAGCCAATTCTACTTTGAGCATATCGTCGAGAGGAGCTGGGTCCCTTTGCATCCCTGGATATACAAATACTACATAGACCCCATCGTCTACGACACGGGCTACAACCCAGTGAACACCATCACCTGGGCCCTGATCCTGGGCTTCATGCTCCTTTTGATCATCATGCTATTTCGAAGGCTCGAAATCGGGCTGGACGAGCCCTTCGTTTTTTCCACCATGCCTTACATCCTGGCGGGCTCGAGTCTCCGGGTCGTCGAGGACGCAAACATTGTTGCACCCCCCCTCAAGTACCTGCTCATAACTCCCTTCATCTACTTCCTGGTTGCAGTTGTGGCATTGGCGAGCCTCGTATTCTGCAGATGGGCTCTGAAGGAGCGCTATCTGAAAGGTTACTCTATGATCGGCCTATTGTGGACCGGAATCAACCTTCTGCTCCTAGCCTCGAAAGGAACAGAGAGCCTATGGACGCCGGTGGTGATATTTTCTCTCGGATCGGCCGCAACCCTGGCGATATGGGTGCTGGGGTACCGGTTTAAGCTCCGTTTTCTCTCGGATCGGCTCAACCTTTTGATCCTCTATGCTCACATGCTGGACGCCAGCTCCACATACGTTGGGGTGGACTGGTTCGGCTACCACGAAAAGCACGTATTGCCCCAGTTTCTGATCGACTTAACAGGGACGGCACTGGTGATGTATCCCCTAAAGCTTCTGATTTTGGTGCCGGTTCTGGCCCTGATTGATGAAGCCCTCCGGGATGACCCATCTGTGAAAAACCTGACCAAGCTTGCCCTTCTCACTCTGGGCCTGGCTCCAGCGTTGAGAAATACCATCAGGCTGACTCTTGGGATCTGAGGGTATGGGGATCTGAAGAAAGAAAATAAGGAAAAGGGGAAACGGATGAGGTGCTCTTCAGTCCCGGATCTTCCGGGCCTCGAGCTTCTCACCGTGCTTGAGCCTCAACATGATCTGTTTGGCGAGGTCTGAGGACTTCACCATCCTGATGTCGCCCCTCCGGCCGACGGTGGCGGTGAATACCGGCTCCTTTCCGACAAAGATCTCGACCCTCTCGCCGGGCTTTCCGCCCACCCAGATTGCCAGGTGGCGACCGGTGTCCTCGATGTGGGGGCTGAGGGCCTCTTCCCGGTCGTCGAAGGTCTGGACGTCAATGTGAATCCCCAGGGATTTCTCGATCTGCTCGATCCTCTTTCCCGACTTTCCTATGATCCTGGCCGCTTCGTTCTCCTGGACCTTTACCACGGCCGAGGAGTCGCTGATCATCTCCACCTCGAAGTGACCTTTAAGGTGATTCGCCATCTCCTTTTCGACCTGGCGGGTGGCGAGATCCCAGGAGGCGGGCTTCTTTCCTTCAGAGGAGATCGGCATGATCACGATTTCCTCGCCGTAGGTGTAGAGCTCGTACTCGGCCCGTCCCGTCTCGAAGTCCTTGACGACTATCACGGGTCGGGCCAGGTCCGCTTCGGTCATGCCCACGGGCACCTTGACCATGAACTCGACGTCCATGACTTTGGTGACCTCTCCTTTCTCGATGAAGACGATGGTGTCGATCACTTGGGGTATCATCCCAAGATCCAACCTTCCGATCAGCCTTTGGAGAGTGTCGATCGGCTTGTTGGCGTGGACCACCCCGATCATCCCGACTCCGGCCATCCTCAAATCTGCGAAGACCTGGAAGTCGCCCGTCTTTCTCACCTCGTCGTAGATGGTGTAGTCGGGCCTCACCAGAAGGAGTATGTCGGCCGAAGCTTCCATGCTCCCTTCCAGGGGACCATATTGGGTGACTTCTGACGGGACTTGGAGGTCCCTTGGAGATTCCAAGGTCTTGACGACGTAGTCGCACTTCTGCAGGTACTTGGCAATCCCTGCGGCGAAGGTGGACTTACCAGACCCCGGAGGACCTGCGATCATTATTCCCCTGTGGGCTTCTTTTAGCCTCGCCTTCAGCTCATCGCTGTGCTTGTAGTCCTCAAGGTCGGCCTTGGCCACGGGCCTGACCGCTGTTATCTCCAACCCGTCGGAGAATGGGGGCCTGGCGATGGCGATCCTCATGGGGCCGAGCTGAATCACGGCGGCCCCGATCTTCTCCATCTCGATGTGGGCGTTGGGGTCCGACTTGACCCTCTCGAAGATCTCCCTCACCATATCTCGAAGGTCCCTCTCGCTCAAGTTCCTGTTGCCGATCTTGACCAGGCTGAACTCTCCGACCTTCCCTCTCTTTGCCATGGGAACGGTGCTCTCTTTGAGGTGGACAGATAGGGTGTCCGGCGTGAAGTACTTCTCGAGAGTGATGGGCTTGATCTCACCCCTCTGGGGGCGGACGTACTCGACCTCGATCCCCATCGCCTCGGCCACCCTGGACTGTATCGAGTCACTGGTGAGGAAGAAGGCCCCGATGTCCAAAGCGACGTCCCGGATCATGGCGTCAATCTCGCCACCTCTCGCGAGCTTGATCTGATCCAGGTCCGGCCTTACGCCCACGTATTCCAGTTCGATCTTGCCGGACTTTGCCAGTACCGAGAGGCGTCTCAGCTCTTCAAGTCCCTTAATCCCGGTCTCGCGGCCGTGGTTGGCTTGGGCCTCCAGCTCCGCCACCACCGCTTCAGGGACTACAACTCGTTTGCTCAGATACTCGCCAGAGGCCACCTTGGCTGAAACTCTGCCGTCGATAACCACGCTCGTATCAGGCACTATACAATCTACCATTGTAATAAACATCCTTCAATTAGTTATTCGGTACTTGTGACTGAAACCAAAAACGAGATCAGAGGTAGGCGATGTCCATATCCCTTTTTTCGGCTATCCCCTCAAGAACCTCGTCGATTCCCATCTGTCGCCGTATCTGGCGGGCGGCCATCACTATCATTACGGGTCGGCCGTACTTGTGAACTGCCTTAATCTTTGCGGTATCCTCGCCAAAGCCCGGGTCTAGCCTTCTCAGAATGCAGATCTTGATCCCGCTTTCTACGAAATTGCCGTTGTCATTGTGGCCGAATTCTATGCAGACCATGCTCCTTTCTTGAATTATCCTGTAGTCCACATCGTAGCTGGCAAAGGCGTTTCTGTCGTAGAGCTTCTTGTCGGCGAGGGCTGGTCGAAGGTCCTCTTCGACCACCGAATTCGTCAGCTCCAGCAGCTGTTTTTGAGCCTCTTTGGAGTGCTCTGTGCACTTGGCTATGGTGAATAGGTTGAGGTGGTGGAGAGGCTGCTTTTTGGCGTGGCAGTAAGCTCGAGGCTCCACGACGCCGAAGTCGCCCTCACCGGGGAAGAAGGTCGGAGAGTAGTTATCGCAGCTGGAGCATTTAATCTGGATCAGGGTATCCTTGTTCAAGAAGGGTGCCATGCCCTCTATGAAGGCGAAGATCTCCCCCATCTGGGGGCTCATGCCCTCGGGCAGGCTCTGCTGGGCTGCCTTGACTGCGAAGAGCAGTTCGCCTTGGTTATCCTCCTCTTCCTTGCCGTTCTCTTCTTCCGTACCATCCTTCATGGGAAACTCTTTCCATTAGGCGCGCGTCCGATATAAAAATGTGGTGATGCATCGCCATCGCCCAAATCTCCGAAAAGGCTATATTCTGTCGCGGCCTCACGCGGATGAGGAGGTCAGCCGGTTGAAGGAGATACGATTTCACGGCCGGGGTGGCCAGGGAGCTGTTACTGCTGCTGAGTTGATAGCTATTGCGGCTTTTGAAGATAAAAAGTACTCCCAGGCTTTTCCCGCGTTTGGTGTGGAGCGGCGAGGCGCTCCAGTTATGGCTTTTGCCCGAATTGCAGACGAACCGATTCGGGTCAGGAGCCAGATATACGAGCCTGATTACGTCATCGTCCAGGACGTCACCCTGTTGGACGTCGTCGACGTGGCGAGCGGCCTTAGGCCAGAAGGCAAGATAATAATCAACACTGACAGGAATGAGAAAGACCTGTTGCTGAAAACGAAAGCGAAGGTCGTCACCATCGATGCCACCAAGATCGCTCTTGAGAAGTTGGGAAGGCCGATTGTCAACACCACGATGCTCGGCGCCTTCTGTGGTGCCACCGGCGAGATCAGCCTTGAGAGCATAAACAAGGCAATTTTGGGCAGGTTCAGTGGAGCGCTCGGGGAGAAGAACCTGAACGCCATAAAGACCGCTTACGAGGGGGTTTGCCGATGAGCAAATGCGGAGTTAGGATGGTGGTGGAGCCGGGCAGCACCGAGATCACCAAGACCGGTGCTTGGAGAACTTTCGTGCCCGTCTTCGATCAAGATAAGTGCATCAAGTGCAGCCTCTGCGAGATCTATTGTCCCGAGAGCTGCATCCACCAGATCGAGGGCGACTTCGTCCCGGATCTGGACTATTGCAAGGGGTGCAGCGTCTGCGCCCACGAGTGCCCTCGGGGAGCGATCACCATGGTCCTGGAGGATAAATAAATGATGAAAGTGGTGGAAGGATCCTATGCGATAGCCGACGCGGTCCGGTGCTGCTCGCCCGACGTCGTCTCAGTCTACCCGATCACACCTCAGACTCACATCGTGGAGCACCTCTCGGAGTTCGTGGCCGACGGAAAGCTCGACTGCGAGTACATCAACGTCGATTCGGAGTTTTCCTCCATCTCGTCCCTCATCGGGGCGAGCGTCGCCGGGGCTCGGACCTACACCTCGACCACCAGCCAGGGCCTGGCCCTGATGTTCGAGGTTCTCTACAACGTCTCAGGTATGCGTCTACCGATAGTCATGACGACGGTTAATAGAGCCCTAAGTGCCCCACTGAGCATCTGGAACGATCAGCAGGACGCTCTTGGCGTGAGGGATTCGGGCTGGATCCAGATCTACGCTGAGAACGTTCAGGAAGCGATCGACCTTACGCCCCAGCTATACAAGATATCAGAGGACCCAAAGATCCTCACGCCCTCGATGTCCTGCATGGATGGGTTCATCCTCACCCACGTCTACGAGCCTGTGGAGTTCCTTGACGAGGAGAAGGTTCGAGAGTTTCTGCCTCCCTTCAGGCCAGAGTACGTCCTCGATCCGAAGAACCCCAAGACTTTTGGAGCCTTCACAGATCCGAGCTGGTTCACTGAGTTCAAGTACCTCCAGCATCAGGCGATGCAGCGGTCTTTGAAGAAGATCGAGGCGGTCTCAAAGGAGTTCGAGGAGATCTTCGGTCGAGGCTACGGTGGCCTCATCGACACTTATGCCATGGAGGATGCCGAGGTCGTCCTCGTCACCATGGGCTCGATCATAGGGACGATCAAAGAGGCGATCGACGAGCTCAGGTCCGAAGGGGTGAAGGTCGGCCTCGTCAAGATCAGAAGCTACCGCCCCTTCCCAGCGGAGGCTCTTAAGAATGCGTTAAAGGATGCAAACGTCATCGTCGTCATCGAGAAGGACCTCTCGATGGGGTACGAGAGCGCCTTGTTGACCGACCTCAAAGGTGCCTTCTACAACAGCTCCATCAAGGCCCCGATCATAGGGTTTGCGGTGGGTCTCGGCGGTCGAGACGTGGCGATCACGCACATCAGAAAGATGGTCGAGAAGGCGTCGAAGGTGAAGGATGTCGGCATCGAGTCCGAGTTTGAGATCTTCGATGTGAATCCAGAGTGTCTCTAGGAGGATTATCATGCAAGAGAGTTTGTTTGCACCCGGCCACAGGGCCTGTGCAGGATGTGGAATGCCCACGGCCATAAAGCTCGTTCTCGACGCTGCGGGGCCCAACACCATAGTCACCTCGCCCACAGGATGTCTCGAGGTCACTTCGACCCCCTTCCCGGAGAGCTCATGGAGGGTACCCTGGGTTCACTCCCTCTTCGAGAACGCTGCGGCCGTCGCCTCTGGGGTTGAGGTCGCCCTCAAGAGGTTTGGAAAGACAGACATAAACCTCCTGGTCATCGGTGGTGACGGGAGCACCTTCGACATAGGGATCGGAGCGATCTCGGGGATGTTCGACCGGGGTCACAAGATAACTTACGTCTGTTACGACAACGAGGCCTACATGAACACCGGGGTTCAGAAGAGCGGGTCGACGCCCTACTGTGCCAAGACGACCACGACGCCGACCGGAAAGTTGAGCCTCGGAAACCCGGAGCCGAAAAAGGACATGCCAGCGATCGCCGTCGCTCACAGGGTGCCTTACGTTGCAACGGCATCGATAGCCTACCCCGCCGACCTTCGGCGCAAGGTGAAGCGGTCCCTCGAGATGGATGGGCCTGCTTACATCCAGATCAACGCCCCATGCATCACTGGCTGGAGCTTCAACGCCGGCGACACCATCGAGCAGGCGAGGCTAGTCGTCGAGACGTGTCTTTTGCCCCTTTGCGAGTACGTCGATGGGACTCTAGTCGGTGTCAAGAAGGTGAGGAGGAAGAGGCCCGTCGAGGATTACCTCAAGACTCAGGGCAGGTTCAAGCACCTATTCAAGGCTGAGGGCGGTGCCGAGGTCGTGGCAAAAATCCAGGCCATGGCGGACGCCAACGCCGAGAAGTTCGGTCTTCTCGACTGAGGGCCCTTCTTCTCTCGATCTTTTTTTGGAGATAGAACATGTACGTTGGAAGGATCGTCGTCATTGGCAGGACCAAAAACCGTTCCTGGGTGGGGTATCGGGTATCGTCCCGCTCTTTTCCAAATCGCAGAGGTGCCATTCGTGGAGATACGGTGCTCGTCTCGCCTGTGGATCCAAGGGACCTAGAGAAAAATCCCTACATCGCCTACAACTGCATTCGACTCGCGGGAGGAAAGGCGGCGGCTATCGTCGCTAACGGGACCCAGGCCGACATGATCGCAGAGAAGATCAGTGACGGGACAAAGCCCCTTGATGCCGTCGCCTTCAGCCTGACTGCCTACGGCTACGAGAGGGATGAGCTTGACACCCCGAGGATCGCTGGTGTCGTGATGGGGGATCGGGGGTGGCTTGGGATCGCAAGGAATGGAGAGATCAGGGCGAAGGAGTTCGACCTTGCCGAGGACTCTGCCTTCCTGGTTGCGACCTACGAGAAGACAGAGTTTGAGGTTGTGAACGTCGCAGGGAAGAGTGCCGGAGAGATCGCAAAAGCCGCCTTCGACCTCGATTTGGAGCTACCGGTCTGCTCGGCTGCGGCCTTCGAGGCGGAAGGCAGTTTCGAGCTTGCGGTCCACAACCCGGAGCCTGCGAAGCCTGAATGAAATTATGAAATTTTGCTTATTTTGAGGAGTGGACGGGATGGAGATAAACGGCGTAGAGATTGAGGATACCTTTGCGGAGGGCTTTCCGATAAAGGTGGCCAGGGTTACGATCACAGCGATCACAGAGCATTGGGCCCAGGAGACTGCAAGGGAGGCGACGGGCTTTGGAACTTCAGTTATAATGTGCCCGGCAGAGGCAGGGATCGAGCGCATCCTGAGCGTGGAGGAGACCCCGGACGGAAGGCCCGGAGTCGACATTCTGATCTGCAACATGGGATACAAGAACCTGGATAACTCGCTTCTTTCGAGGATCGGCCAGTGTATCCTCACAGCCCCAACGACGGCGGCCTTCAACGGTATGCCGGATGCCGAAAAGCAGTTTGTGATAGGAAAGAAGCTCGAGTACTTCGGGGACGGATACCAGAAGGGAGCCGAGTGCGACGACCGAAAGCTCTGCGCTCTTCCGATAATGTCAGGCGAGTTTCTCGTCGAGGAGAGCTTCGGGGCGGTCGACGGGATCGCTGGCGGGAACTTCTACATCCAGGGCGAGAACCAGACGAGCGCCCTCATGGCGGCGGAGGTCGCCGTCGACGCCATAAAGAATGTCGCCGGAACGATCACCCCCTTCCCAGGCGGGGTCGTCGCCAGCGGATCGAAGGTCGGAAGCCAGTACAAGTTCCTGAAGGCCTCGACGAACGAGAAGGTCTGCCCGACCCTGAAGAAAGAGGGTGTCTGCACTCTTCCCGAGGAGATCAACGCCGGGTACGAGATCGTGATCAACGGCGTCAGTCGAGAGGCGATCGAAGAGGCGATGCGCGTTGGCATAAAGGCCGCCTGCACCGTTCCCGGAGTCATCCGGATTTCGGCCGGGAACTTCGACGGGAAGCTCGGGCCGCACCTCTTCAACCTGCACGAGATCCTGGGGTAGGGGAAGCCTCAGGAACCAAATCTATTTTTTCATCCGTTTTTTGCAGAGGGCAGAAGGCCCGGATCTTCGGCGTTCTCAAGGTAAAGCTCCACAGCTTCTTTCAAGTTGCTAAGGGCCTCTTCGGGCGTTTTTCCACAGCTTGCGACCTCCAGCTCGGTGCATCTGGAGACGTAAGCGCCCTCTTCTTCCCATATCTTGGCGGCCAGGTTGAGCGGTGTCATTTTTCGATCCCCATAGTCTGCCCAGGTTATCGCTTATATGTACTTTTATACGTGCATCATTTTTGACGCTTCCGCTGAAAAGGCATTTCTGCTCTTTGGCAGAGTTAATAGCGATACATTCCAGCAGATCCGCGGAAATCGGGGTGTACAGAGCGCAGTCTAGGTCTAGTCCTAAGATTCGGGTGGTAAGCTCCGGTCGTGTCTGTTATACGCGTGGAACCTTTTTCCCTCTTTTTCTCAGTCGATCAACAGGAAGATCTCGCCGGTAAGGGTCGTTTGAATCTGCTTTTTCTTTCCTTCTGGAGCAATTTTTAACGCATCGAGGTCGGCGAGCCTTCCGACCTGTCTTGATATCGTGCTTTCGGATAGATTGAGTCTTGCTGCGATCTCGGTTATGGTGGTAGGCTGGTTATCCCGAACGTCTCCGAGAACGGCCTTCGACTTTTCGTCAAGGCTCTGCACGATCTTCGGAAGATCGATCTCCCTCATCACCCGTTCGACGTCGCTGTAGTTCGTTGTTTTGTGAATCTTCTGGGATTGCGAGAGGCAAGCGATCGCAAAGGCCAGGAAGATCTCCCTGGGGCCTCCGGAGATGTTGGCTATGATCTCTCCCTCGGTCTTTTTCACGAGGTCGATCAGGGAGAGGAGCATGCCCTCAAAATTTTGGTGGTCAACCCGGTGGATTTCAACTTTTATCGAGCTGTCGATCTGCTTTGAGAGGTCCCGGACCGCCTGGATGGTGGTCTCGGCCCTCTCATCGGTCTCTTTTTCGGGCCGGATCAGGATTATCCTGTCGTCGGCCTCGATCCCGTATTTTACGATGAGGGACAATATTTGTGAGGTGTCAAATCCCGACGGGGAGATGTAGGTTCTCATCGTCAATCACATCCGGACGATTGCATAAATGTTTTTCTCATGCACAATAGCAGGTTAAGCCGTTGTTGATTGTAGAAATATGCAACTATTTCACGAATCGACAGGTTTATACAGAATGAGCTAATAGAGGCCGTAGAGATGCCACAGAAGATCGCTTTCATCACGAAACCAAAGGCGGAGTTCGAAGTTCCGTCAAGCGAGGGGTATCAGCTCTACTCGGCCATCCTGGAAATAATTCGGGAGTCCGACGAGGCCATCAGCGAACATGCCCACAACTCGCCCATCGGCTCGATCGCCCTCGGAGGTCTACGAGGCAGGTTCAAGAGGTGCGGAAGGCCGCACCACAAGCTCCTTGACCCTCATAATAAATACGAGTTTTGCGTGGGAATTACAGACCCGAAGGAGGTGGAAATCTTCCAGTCCCTCATCAAGCCTCTGATCTTAAGGGAGAGGGACATCGTCCTCGACCAGGGCGCGCTCGGGATAGAGGAGGTTGCAAGCTTCGGCGCCACTTTCGAGGAGCTGGTGGAATCGGCGAAGGGTTTCCAGGACCCGAAGATCGAGTTCTGGTTTAGATCTGCGACCTGTATCCAGTACAAGAACACCAAGGTCTTCGAGATGTTCCCGCACAGGGAGGCGGTCTTCTTTTCTCTTGTGGCCAAGTGGAACGCGGTCTGTCCCACCCCCAAGATGGACATCGAGCGCGACGAGATCGCCCGCTACGTTTTGGAGAGGCCTGACGCCCAATCCTACCGGACCCACAGCGCGATGGTGAACACGGTCTTTGACAAACGCAAGGGCCATCCAAGGCCGATACTGAGGCAGGGCTTTTCCGGGCGCTGTACATACTCCTTTGCCAAGGGCGCGCCCCAGGATTTTAGGAACGCAATTTTGGTGCTCTCAAGATTTGCGGAGTACTCGGGCGTGGGAAGCGCGGTGAGCCGAGGGTGTGGATGGGTGGAAGTTGGGGTAAGCGAGGTGAGGAAATGAAAGAGGAATGGAATGATTCATTAGAACATATGACAGAAGACCATTTGGAAGAAATTGGTAACGAAATGGCTGATGCTTATACGGCCATAAAACTGTATCTTGGAGATTATATTGATAATGTTGTAACATCGCTTTTCAAAGGCTCGGCACAGTTGGACGCAAAATATAATAAGGCGCTCAGTTATCCTGCTCATATAATCACTGCGGCTTTCACGGGATCAATGTTATATATTTATGATCGGGCACCAATCGGACCAATTATAACTCCTCACGAAATAAAACTAATAAAACTACTCTGTACGGCTTTAACCCTTCACGACGTAAATAAATTCTGGAATGAAGTCACAGGATCAAATTACGAAGGAAATTATTACAAATTACTACAAGATTATTTTGAGATTGATCCATTTAATCTTAAGGAATATTTCCCCGAGTGGGAAGAAGAACTTGATGAAATTGCATTTCTTGTTCAGCACGCTCAAGAATCTGATGACGCCCAGCATGAAACCAGATTCTTACGACCTAAATATGCAAGATTGTTGCCTTACGTAAAAATTGGAGATAAAATTGCAAGTTTAAGCAAAATGGAGAATCCTCTTCAAGAGATCCTGAGGCGTCTGGAAATAGAGGGTCACGATGTCCACGTTTTGTGGTTGCCAGAAATGCCACAGCAGCTTCTGTCTCAAGTTGTGTATCGAAGTGCGAAAGAGTTATTAGTGAATTATGGCGGGGTACCCCTTCTTATTTCACCCAATGGTATATTATATCTATCTAAAGACGTAATATTTACTGATAAAAATATGCTGAAAAATTTGATTGGTCGAGAGCTTATTAGTAATACTGACGCAAATCCTGAGTTGACAGATCGAAAATTTAATTTATTGCCGCTTCTCTCGGTCCCACTTGATAAAGAGAATAGATTTAATGTCTACCTCGATTCGGTCCAAAAAAAGACAGAATCCGGTCTGTTAAGTGCACTCAGCAAAACGATTTATCCTGAAGAAAAAGATCTCCAAGAAGCGCTAGCATGCATATCATATTTCGTATATAATGATAAGAAGGGTTCAGATTGGACGAAGTTTCCGGAACTAGAAAGGAACATACAGGATGATCAAATCTTAGAAGAACTACGGAAAATAGGACAAATTCGCCAAAATTTTGCGAATCAAGATGGAGTAGGTGGACAGAAATGCAAGCCCTATACTGTTCATGAGATTGTACAAAACTGTAATGATTATAAGGGTGCCCTTAAATTGTTACATGGACATGTAAAAGAGACCATATTATCCAGATTAGATGATGACTCTTCGGCATTGGATTCGATAACGGACTTGGTTTACTCTTACAACACCGAAAGACCAAACGGCTTAATTGCTAATATATATCCAAAGGGGAATACAGATGTTTGCTTCATGTGTGGTGCAGTTGCAAAAAATAAATACAAACCAGGAAGATATTTCCTTCAATCTGGGGGCTTTACCAAGCGCGCCACACTAAACGACCAATACAAACGCGAATGTGATGCCTGTCAACTTGAGCGTTTACTCCTCAATCATTTAATCAAAAATAGTGGTTTTCGTGTGACCGATGATTTAATATTTTTCTATTTCTATTTTGACACTATTTTTGCTAACCTCGATCCATTCCAAAATCAGATGAGCAAAGTTGAAATATGTGTAGAAGGGACGAAAACAAAAAAGCTCGGTTTGAATTTTACACTTGGGGATTTTGCTACACCGTTTCATATCGAGCCTATGGCCATAAAATCTTCAAACGACCATTCAAGTAAAACCACACGTCGGGCGCGTGCAATCCACACTGCAATAAATGCTTGTTTAGAGTGTGGCTGTAAATGTGTAGTAACAAGTCCATATTCTCTGATGCGAATGTATGATGATGTATTTTACAACGAAAGGCCAAATAAACTTGAGATGAATTTTGGATTGGATCGAGTCAAATATTTCAAAGATGCAAGGAGACTGTCAGCTCAATTGGATGTCATAAATCAGCTTGATGGGATAAAAGGGCTGCATCGTGTTCAGAGATTTGAGCCCATTATGGTAATTCCTTATATAAAAAGTACAAAAAGAGAGACTAAAAACTTTTCGAGTTGGGTGATTGCAAATGGAGAAAATGTCAAGAAGTTATTTGGAGGGAACAACTTGAATATGAAGGAAATTGCAGAAAAAGGAGTCCTCCTTTTTGGAAAACACCGCTTTAGCGGATCGTATAAACGCGTAAAGATATTCCGAACATCTCTCGACTCTTTAGTGGCATCAAAGGCGCAAAAATATTCAGACGATGAAGCAATGAGGTTTGCGGCTGCCGAAGTCTGGAAAGATGTATTACGAGAGCAGTACAGCCCAAAGAAAGGAAAGGATATCCCGGCAGAGTGCTTGGATTATGTTGAGAGTATCGTGATGTATCTGAGATGTCATGACCTGTGGGATGTTAAGAAGATATCCCAGTGGGGAAACTCGTTGACCGATATGTACGAATTTGAGTATATTCTGGCTATAAAAAATAGTGGTGATGAAGAATGAATTGGACCGAACTTAAAGAGCGTGTGCCAAGTGATGGCTTTGCTGAAAAATATGAGATATACAGGAGAGCAAGACCTACAGTTACGTTGATCGTTCTCAGAACGGTGACCGATCCGATTCTCTTTAGAAGCACGGATTCAGAACGAGCTGAAACCCAAGAATTCAACGGTGTTATTCATGCACAGGTAAATGGCGAGAAATTTGTTAGCAAGGAGCGTTTAACAGGGCTCAATGTTTGTCGAAAACTCGATGAGAATGAAAATATCATTTCAGGGGAGTACACGTATAACGAGCCGATACCTAGCCTTCCCAAATCCCAAAATGCGGACATGCTTACTTATGGCCTTGCAGGAACGGTTTCTGGGGCGACATTTTCTCAAAAGAGCCATGTCATTGAAGGCTACACATACAGCCTAGAGCCTTATGATCTCATGAACAAAGAGCTACACAATGCCCTTTACGAAAGTGGGACGATGAGGGACGAGTCTGGTAACCAATCTGAAAGCCTGTTCAATCCCGTTAAAGTACAACCAGGCACCCACTTCGTACATTTCATTACTCTTGAGGCTGGGACAAAAGAGATGCTTCTCTATCTGATGCATAATATCCTCAACACAGGAAGATATGGAGCACGCGAAACCCGCACGGGCCGAAATATGAAAAACGAGATTGTCGGCGTGATAACATCTGCTGGTGACAGCTCTTTGAGTTGTGGAGAACTAATTTCAGATTATATAACAGAATCTGGGAGTGAGCTTTCCAGGGACACGATTAGTTCTAAGATCTCGGATTATATCAACGAGCATAAACGAGCAGATTGGAACTTATATTATGCAAATGATTTCGAATTAGATGGTGGCAGCGAATTTCCGGAGGGGTTGAAGGACCTGATTGATATTGGACGTTGTAAAGAAGAAAATGATTTTACATTGATCAAGAGTGCGTTAGAAACGGTACGCAAACAAGGATTGGACGCAGTCGTAAAGAAAGAAACCAATCAGTAAATGGTAGAAACGGAATTGGTGATTAATGTGGAGACAGCAACATATCGTACCACGCTCCACTCTCCGCTATTTTATTCTAGTTCAGAGGGTGTTCTGGTCAGCGCAGATCGCATATTGGGGAGTACTGCATTGACATATTCCTTTGCGTATAATCTTGGAATGTTAAAAAAACATTATTTTCTTTTCGGAGATGAGGCGGTTAACCATCAATATCACGAACTTGCAGATATATCATTACTTGTAAGCGATGGGAAACCTATCGATGTCCACTTCAAAGAAGAAACCTTCAAGAGCACTGAATACCTATCTGAGAGAAGTCTGACTGTAACTATACCAAGCACTAGCAAAGGGGACTTGGGTAGGTTCAAAAAGACCGATCCTTATTGGATGAGCAGTGACTCTGCTGTAACGATAAGCAAAGTTCGACGTTACATCGGACTTGCACCAGGGAGTACTTTTGAAGTTACGGTTTGGTCAGAAGAAACTCTGCCAGATGACTTATTTTTGACCCTTGGAATCCGGAGAAGCGGTGAGTTGAGGTTAAAGAAAACAAAGCCCGCAAGTAAAGTGCACTTAAACATTTACATGCTCAGCCAAGTGTACGGCCTAGATGAACAAACCATTTTAGAATTGTATAACGCATCTGGGAAACTCGTTCGTGGTAGCGATTACAGAAAGCATCACATTCTTGATGTTGATGTTAAGTTGGTGAACGATAAAATCTTGCCTTTAGTTTTCGGGGGATAGATCATGGTAGTGGTTGAAGAAGTGTATCTTCCATCGGTTGAAGAGACTTACGGTCTTTATGGCCTTGCGCCAGAGGGAAGGAAACTGCGCGCTTTTCAAAAAGAGTTTATCGATTGTGTTAATGATGAGGGTGCGGATGTCATACAGTTGGTTGCCCCAACCGGCGCAGGGAAGACCCTCTGCTTTGAATATCTGTTGAATCAAAAACATAAGGTTCTTCTTTTGTATCCAACTAACGCCTTGATACAAAGTCAGATGCAAAGATTTGAGGATGAAGGATTTCGTGTCGCGAATATATCCTCAAAAATCCTGAAAAGAAGGGGGCGAGAACGGGCTCGGGAGCTATGGGGTTTGATAAAAAGAAATGACATAATATTGACCAATCCGGACATCTTTCAGGCGATTATCGGAGCCATGTACAGAAACTTCGAAAGAGATTTGATTCAAGCATTTCACCAATTTAATTATGTGATTTATGATGAATTTCACGCATATGGCGAGTTTGAGCTGAGCGGCATCCTTACCCAGATAGCCCTTTTCCAAAATATGAGTTGGTGCAGGGTTATTTTAAGCAGTGCAACGCCCAAACCTGAGATATTGGGTCTCCTCAATCTTGTACGGATTGGAAAAGATCGGCGAACTCCGATAATTAAGAACGTCAAAGCCGAGCCAGGACCTTCAGAAGGAGAAAAACCGATCCGCCATCGTACCGAAGTAGAATTCCATCAGGGAAGGATTCTCGATTATACCGAAGAGATTGCAGATAAACTGATAGATGTGATAAAAGATATCGAAATGAGCGGGCCTCAGATACTCTTAATCTTCGATAGAGTAAAGGACAGCAATTGGTTTTATTCTCGGTTATACAAGGAATATCCTGATTTGTACGGATATGTGGAGAAGGATAACGGCTACGATACGAACCAGATTGGTGATGCGCCCGATTTCACTAAACCTATCCTCATCTCCACAAATAAAAGTGAATTAGGTCTCGATTATCCGATAAAAATGCTGTTTATGGAGGATGGATTTAGCATCGACTCTTTTATCCAGCGATTTGGTCGTGCTGCTCGGCATGAGCCTGCTAAATGTTACATCTACACGAAAAAAGAGGCAAACCCACTCTTCACTGACGAATCAGTTGGATATCTGGAGTTTTTAGATAAAATCAGATATATCACTGACGAATATAACATTCAGACGAAAAAAGTAGTTAGACTATTCACATTCAGGCAAGCATTGGCGATCGAAGGTTATAGCCACCAAAAATATAGGGAAGAAGACCTTAAAGCGTTTTTTGCGGTTGAATCAGGATACAGCTACAAGTTGTGGCTTAAATTTTTTGCCTTATTGAAAAAATATGATGGTTTGGATTTGACAAACCAAAACTTGAATCGACTTAATCTCCTGGTCAAGGATCTCAAGGACGCATGTAGAAGCTTGAGAGGTCGATCGCTCCAACGTCCAGTTTTGTATCAGAGAGGACATGAAATACGCCGGACAGCGTATGATGTGCTATCTGTTTTGAATAGGGTTCCTGCCGTGGTGGAAAAAACCGATGAAGGGCTGATTATAAAAGAACTAACGGAACTTGAAAGTGACGATTCGGGTCCCTTCATTAAGGCGATAACTCTGCCCTACTTCCCGGCAATGATCGATTATCAAAAGCGTAATGAACAATTTAGAGACGAAGTGGAGACAATTGCCAAGAACGCACTCGGCGTTTTCCCGGAAAAACAGCAAGATTTTCTGCTTTCCTGTATTCGATCGTTGTACTACTCAGTCGACCCAGACAGAGTGATACTTCCAGAAGAGGTCATCCTCTGGAACGACAAAGTTGTGCCGCTATTGGAAGACGCGATGGAGTTCTATGACGACTGAAGAGGATCTCGATCTGGTCAACGTCTCCGACCTCAACCAGTACCTCTACTGCCCTCGACGCCTCTACTATCTGATGTTCTACAATACCCAGGGGTTGAATTACTACCTGGTGGATGGTCGGTCAAAGCACGCTAACCAGAGCCGCCGGGGCGGTTGGTATCGAGAGATGTACCTGAGATCTGAGAGGCTCCGCCTACACGGAAAGATCGACCTTTTGGAGAGCAAGACCAGATTGACACCTGTTGAGCGAAAGCACGGAGATTCTTACTTCGACAACGACGAGGTCCAGCTTGCAGCCTACTGCATGCTTCTCGAAGACTACCTAGATGAGCCGGTCCGGATGGGGTACCTCTACCTATTCGGCACGAACGAGCGCTACGCGATCGAGATTACGGACTGGCACCGCGAGAAGGTCGTCGAGACTGCGGAAGCTATCCGGAGGATGAGCCTTGAGAGGATTCCCGATTTCACAGATAACGCTAAAAAGTGCGAGAAGTGCAGCACAGTCCAGTACTGCATGCCTTTTGAGACGAGGATGCTGGAGAAGGATCGGGCGGTGAGGAAGGTGAGAGCATGAAGGCGAGCGAAGGCATGTTCGACGACAGCGTCGTTTACGTGACGAAACAGGGTGCCCCACGCCGACCGTCATGGCCGTCCGTCTCTCGCCCTCGACCTCCTCGAGGAGTTCCGTCCGATATTCTGCGATGCCTTCGCCGTCCGGCTCATCAACAAAGGCATCCTGACCCACGACGACTTTCAGGCCGACAACCACCTGAAGGATCGCGCTTTCAAGAGGTACCTTGAGAAGTTCGACGAGTACATGAAAGAGGAGTTCAAGCACCCGAGGTTTGGCTATGTCGTCTCACGGCGAAAGGCGGTGAGGATGCAGGCGATCCTCCTTCGAAAGGCGATCACCGGTGAGCTGAAAAGCTATTATCCACTGGAGTTCAAAAGATGAGGCTGGTAGTATGAGGCTGGCGGTGGCTTACGACATCAGCGAGAACCGAATCCGGACCAGAGTCTATAAGATCCTCGAAAAGTACGGGGCCTGGAAGCAGTACAGCGTTTTCGAGCTGGAGATCGATGCCGTCCAGAGGTTGATGATGGAAGACGAGATAAAGGCCCAGATTGCGGCAGGAGACAAGGTTCGGGTCTACCAGTTCTGTGACCATTGTGTGAAGAACATCAAGGATATTGGAGAGAAATCTCCAGAGAAGAAGTCGAACGTCCTGTGATGGGATCATGGATCTTTATAAGTTTGGGGTACGGGGGCGGTTCATGATTCGAGGTCTTATTTTCCGACCTTTAGAAGGCTTTATATCGGGAAATAACCAATTCAGGGGTACCGTTGCAAGGCCTAAGAAAACCCGATAGGGATTGAAACATAGTTACGCGGGCTCTTGGGGAAACGCGGGCGGACAGGTTGCAAGGCCTAAGAAAACCCGATAGGGATTGAAACTTTTCGGCCTGTCTGGCCGTTGGCATCGGGTACGCGATAGTTGCAAGGCCTAAGAAAACCCGATAGGGATTGAAACAAATGGTGAATATCTGGAGTGGGCATCCCAGTGGCTCGTGTTGCAAGGCCTAAGAAAACCCGATAGGGATTGAAACAAGAGGGCGTCGATGGACCTGGGCCGGGCACTGGCAGGTTGCAAGGCCTAAGAAAACCCGATAGGGATTGAAACCTATCGGTACGGCTCTGAAAGTCGGTGCCGCTGCTGGGATAGGTTGCAAGGCCTAAGAAAACCCGATAGGGATTGAAACTTCAACCCGGACCCTTGCATCTTCGGCGTCCAGAGTTGCAAGGCCTAAGAAAACCCGATAGGGATTGAAACCCACTGATGTATTTGTGTTCTGTGTGGCGGTCCACCTCGTGGGTTGCAAGGCCTAAGAAAACCCGATAGGGATTGAAACTCGGGCACGGGCTGGAAAGACATCATCGGCCAGACCGTTGCAAGGCCTAAGAAAACCCGATAGGGATTGAAACTTGTTGCAGTTTCTCCCATTGGTCCTTTCGGATCGTGTTGCAAGGCCTAAGAAAACCCGATAGGGATTGAAACTAGACGTGACGACACCGAACGTGCAGCATCCCCACGGTTGCAAGGCCTAAGAAAACCCGATAGGGATTGAAACACTCCACCTTGCGCATTTGGAGTAACAGTTACACCGAGTTGCAAGGCCTAAGAAAACCCGATAGGGATTGAAACTTTTATGAGCCTGATGACTCCACTCCTGAACCAGACGGGTTGCAAGGCCTAAGAAAACCCGATAGGGATTGAAACGATAACTGCATTCTTCAAAGATTATAATGGAGAACCGAGTTGCAAGGCCTAAGAAAACCCGATAGGGATTGAAACACAACAGCAACGATAGTTTGGGATGGAACGGTCTACAGTTGCAAGGCCTAAGAAAACCCGATAGGGATTGAAACATATGACCCTTGGAGGCTCGTTCTCCACCGATGATCTCGTGTTGCAAGGCCTAAGAAAACCCGATAGGGATTGAAACGGAAGCTAAAGCAGAACGCGCAGAGAACCGGTCAGAGTTGCAAGGCCTAAGAAAACCCGATAGGGATTGAAACCGTATTGTACATGTGTATGCCATCATTCATAGCACCGTTGCAAGGCCTAAGAAAACCCGATAGGGATTGAAACCATAATTCGATTCCATATATAAAAAACGGCGGCAGAAATGTTGCAAGGCCTAAGAAAACCCGATAGGGATTGAAACTAACAGACCGGAATCCAACAGTCTGGCCGGATGGTCCGTTGCAAGGCCTAAGAAAACCCGATAGGGATTGAAACTACACATTACTGAAACTCGGATTGATCGTCATCGCAGGGTTGCAAGGCCTAAGAAAACCCGATAGGGATTGAAACACGGTGGAAGTAAAATATTCAAAGCCGATACTCTAGACGTTGCAAGGCCTAAGAAAACCCGATAGGGATTGAAACCGCTCTTCCCGCTTCCACTTTTGCCAATACAGACGTTAGTTGCAAGGCCTAAGAAAACCCGATAGGGATTGAAACTACTGTGCGATAAGTCCAGAAGCCGATGATCCAGTTCTGTTGCAAGGCCTAAGAAAACCCGATAGGGATTGAAACTTAGTATGTATTATGACAGAATTGGATGGCAAAGCTAAAGTTGCAAGGCCTAAGAAAACCCGATAGGGATTGAAACACGACAGCACAAGGCGGTCCATATTATCGGGTTCACATCGTTGCAAGGCCTAAGAAAACCCGATAGGGATTGAAACAATAAAGAACACGGTGACCGGATTCAGGCGCTTGTCGTTGCAAGGCCTAAGAAAACCC